>JAGXLB010000104.1 GCA_018334915.1 Candidatus Bipolaricaulota bacterium | reverse complement strand
AACCTTAACACCAGGCACGGAAGTGGTAACGATGATCCCAGACGAGAAATCCAACGTTTCGGAGGACAAAACCAACATAAAACTCACTCGGAGAGAACTTCTTACCAAAATTGGGTGTGGGGTTGGGGCTGGGCTGTGGCCGGGTATCAACAAACTTTCATTTGCAAACCAACTTTCAAAACCAGTTGAGATAGGTATGGTTACCGACGTCCATTATTCCAGTCAGGAACAAGGTCTAGAAGTTGATACGAAGGGAGCAAAGGAGAGACTAGAGGATTTTATTGTAAAGATGAACAAATGGAAACCCGACTTCATCGTAGAGCTTGGTGACTATATCAACGCCAGAATGATCGACCTAAGCGAAAAGGGGACTAAGGAGGATTTAACCGCAATTGAAAGCGTCTACAAGAGCTTTGCCGGGAGTAGACATTACGTCTTCGGCAACCATGATCTCTATTGCCTCTCCAGATCCCAATTTCGAAGTTTGACCGGGATGGAGCACTATTATAAATCTTTCGACGTTTCCGGATACCATTTTTTGATTCTCAACGTTCAGTACGACCCCTCCAGCGGGGAGAATAAAGACCAAGATTTCGGCTATACCGCCGGTTACCTCCCTCACAAAGAGCAAGATTGGCTAAAAAAGGACCTGAATTCCACGGAAAAGCCCACAATTGTTCTTGTTCACCAGCGGTTGGATGTTCAAAACAACAAAAACGTAAAAAATGCGCCAGAAGTCAGAAGAATTTTCGGTCAAAGCGAGCAGGTGATAGGAGTATTTCAGGGCCATGTACACAAAAACACCCGTAAAAAGTTAAACGGTACCCATTATATAACGCTGGAGGCACTAGCCGATGCCAGCAATGAATCGGCCTGGGCAAAAGTTAAGCTGGACCCAAAAGGATGCCGAATTATCGTAGATGGTCGCTATAATCAAGAAAGTTATGAACTAAAATACTAATGGCTTTTCACCAAAATTAGCCGAGGAAGCCCCAGGGCACCCCCTGGGGAGGAATCGGCTGGTTTTTGTCCAGCAGTCAATCGAGCAGGATTCCTCAATTTTTACCAGAATGCGAGATCAACGTTTAGATTGCTTACATGCTTTCTCAAGGGGCATGTCCTCGATTGGATGCTGGGTCTTCTTTTGTAAAAGACCGAAAAAACTGCTTAAAAGAGCTTTTTCTATAAGCCCCGTACTTGGTGCGGGGTTCTTGACTTCCAGCAACCTGTGGGCTTTATGAGTGTAATTGCCAGTTAGAAAATTCTATATTATCTCTTACGGTAATCTTAGATCGAGTTAGCATTTTTCAGGTAGGTATAACCGGTCAGAGAAAAGGTACCCAAGCATCTACTGTGTAAGCATTTTGTGCCTTTCCCCATGTTGTATAAAGTTACCAAGTAGTAGTAAGCTAAAGTGCCAGTGTCGCATGAATCCGTTTGAGAGATTTGAGCTTGATTTTCAGATTCCTGCCGGCCTCCGAATCTCTCCTGTAAAATACAGGGGGGCGACCGAGCGGGGCGTCTATATCTAACCATACGCCTTTATCCCTGCTCCCGTATTTTTTGTACGTCCAGAGGTGGATCCATTCTCCTTTCGGCAGGTAGACGGAAACCTCTCGTACGCCCTTGCTGACGACTGGGCGGACGAGAAAGTCCGGTCCGAGCATGAACTCCTGGTCCAAAGCGTATACTTCCGAATCGTCCGGATAATGCAGCATTAGGTGCCTCACCAGAGGTAGGCCTTTGTCTTGTGCCTCTTCCATCAACTTCTCTCTATATGGCTCAAGGGCTTTAAACACCCGGGCGAACCTGGCGAAGTATTCGGAAATTTCATCGTTCTCGTAAACCTGGATGTTTCTTTCCGGCTCGCTGCCGCTGTGCCAGCGAAACGCAGCTGTGAATGTCGCCAGTTCGATCCAGCGTTTGACCAACTCATCCGATCGATGGTAAGTAAATAACGGTACGCTGATAGAACGATAGCCACCAATGTCCGGGTGGTTGAGCGAAAAACCGGAAAGACCGCTGCTCAGCAAGGCCGGGACGACGCTTTTAAGTCCGTCATGTTTGCCCCAGCCGATATTCTGATCGCCGGGCCAGAATAGCATCGACTCAGCCGGGCTTTTCGTAAATCCGGAGCGGGTGAAGAAAAGCGCTTCGTCCGCTTTGTCCGCCTCTTTAAGCGCCTCGTAGTTTAGCCTGGCCCATTCAACCGGGTAACGGTTGTGATGTGACATCGGGTCCGCGCCGGAGTTCAGAACGGCATCGGAGGGCAGATATTCTCCGTAGTCCGCCATCCAGCCTGAGATACCAAGTTCAAGCTGTCGTTTCATTATTCCCTTGATCCATTCGCGCCCTGGTTTGTTCGTCATGTCGAGCATGCCTGCATCGTTAGGACCTTCTATGTCCAGCGAATAGGCTTTTCCTTGGTCATTTTCGATGAAGTAGCTTCTTTCCTTCGCCACCGTGTGCAGGTCCTTCTCCTGACTCGAATCGTCGGAAGTCTCTATCAGATAAGGATTGAAGTATATCAGAACCCTGATTCCCTCTTCTCTTAGATCGGATATCAGTTTTTCCCAGTCCGGGTAAAGCGTTCGGTCGACCCGCCAATTCCAGCTCAATCGGGGTCCGGGCTGATCTCTGGTTCCTGCCCAGTCCTCGATCCAGAGGGCAGCGAGCGGCACACCGGTGTCGGTCAACCTCTTCGCCACATTTCTTACCCTTTCAGAACCGCCCTGGATATGGACTATTGCCCCTTTGTCTGCCCAGTCCGGCAGTGGCGACATCCTACCGGCAAATCCGCTGTAACTTTCGAGGACTTCCTTTGGGTTATCCCCCGTAAAAAACCGGCCGCTCATCTCCGATGTCCAGACCTGGATCTCGGCTTCCTTCTCGTCCTGAAAGTCAAAGAGGCTAAACTGGTTGTTTCCCAGAACGAGCGCACGTGGCCTATCCGTGATGAAATAAGGTACCGGGGCGTAACTGGAATGCCAGGCGCCGCTGGAGTAGCGGGAAACCATGTTTACGAGCACCGAGTCCGGCATCTTTCCCCGTGCGATTCCCTGTTCCTGGACCCAAATAGGTACAGGGCGGCCCTGCATGTTAAGGTAGCTGTACTGTTCCCCAAAGCCAAATATCCTCTCGTCCGGGGGAGATTTGAATCTGACGGCAATATTCGTAACCTCCTTATCGGCGTTTTTTGTTCGCAGGGCAAAAGTCAGTTCCTTTTCGGAGGCCACGTTCATCGAAAAAGTAAAATTCAAGGAGTCCCCGCGGTTGCTTAGCCTGCCGGTTATCTCGAAGCCGGTGTTCTTTACTGAAAGTTCCCAGAACTCTATTCTGTATTTATTCTTGATATTCTGGTTCAAGCGAAAAGAACCCGCGTTGGAGTTGACTGAATAGCTGGAATGAGCGGCTCCGACGAACTCGTCCGGCTCGAACCGAAGAATAGGCCGGTCCGCATGACCGAGTTCGTAAACCGAGAATACTTCCCCGGTTTCCAGGGTAAATGAACTGAAGTCGTATTTCTCTTTCTCTATCTGCTCGGTTTCCTCACGTTTACTGCAGAGATCCGAGCCGGTGATAGTTGCCGGAAACCGTGATTTGATGTAGATGCCGGATGCAATAATCAGGACGATAAGGGCGAATATTACGAGTTTGAGGTTTTTCATCGTTATCCTCACTTCATTATAACAGGAGAGAAAAGACGCACCAGCGAGTAATTAATTCGCCCGGTGTAGATTTTTGTCGCCTCTGGATAGTGCTGTGATTGAATCCGGGCCGGATGGAATAAACGAGAACGGAATTATTTATGTCGAAAGTGGTGACAGGAAAAAGGTTGTAGGAAAACAAGCTAAGAATTGTCTCATGCCAAGAAAGATGGAAGATGAAGGTCAATCTTCAACGTTCGCCAAAAATGCGGGGATTACTACCGAATTAACGATGCCAACTAGGAACTTTGTATAAAATCGATCCCATTAACGTCAAAATGACTAAGGTAAAATATTTCTTTATTTTTCGCTAACTTAGTTTCCGAAAAACTCTGTACTTTAAATTAGAAACCCGGTAGAAAAGAAAAGTGCGTAGAGGACCAGCAGCTTACCGGTATATTCCAGGGCGCGGTTTAGTTTCTTTCCGGTCTTGTTATTCTTTACTATCTTCCAGGCCTGATAAGCGTAAGGAATAGTTGCTAGTGGTAGCAGTATAGATAAGCCTTCCCTTCCCGCGAAAAGAAAATAAAAAGGTACCAGGTAAGCGAGAATTAACATAAAAAAATATTCCGCCCTCGAACCTCGATAACCCAACCTGACTGCAAGCGTGGTTTTCCCGGTCTCTCGGTCCGTTTCTATATCCCTGAGATTATTGACCACGAGTATAGCAGTCGACAGAGCGGCCATGGGCAAGCTGGCCAGAAGTACATCTGTGTTGAAACTACCTGCAGGGATTGATAGAGGAAATATAGTTCCGAGGTGTTTTACTGCCTGAACGTAATAGGTCCCCGTTACGGCAACGACTCCGAAGAAGGCGAAGACGAACAGTTCCCCGAGGCCGTAGTATCCGAAGGGAAAAGGTCCTCCCGTGTAGGCCAATCCGCTGATTATGCTTGCTATCCCCACGATCAGTATCGGTAGGCCGCCCAGGTAAACGAGGTAAACTCCGGCCGCGGCGGCAAGTCCATAAGCAACCGCAGTGGCAATCCTGACATGGTTAGGCGAGATGAGCCCGGACTGCGTTACCCTTGTATAACCATCTCTATCCTCCGTATCGACTCCTTTTGCAGCATCGAAGTAATCATTTGCCAGATTGGTTCCTATCTGGATGAATTCGGCTCCAAGAAGTGCTAGGAAAGCCACCAGCGGCGCGAAGTAACTCGAGTCGATGGCAAGAGCAGTCCCTACTATAACTGGTCCGGCCGCCGCGGGAAGGGTCTGGGGTCGAATTGCCATTAACCATTTCCTGAAAGGAGACGGCTTAGATTCCATGTTTTCGTACTCCTTCCGTTTGTTTTAAAGTTTTAGGAATAAAAAACCTAATTTTTCTGGATAGAACTTGCGGCAGGTCCTGCTCGTAGTTCTAAAAGGACCGAGAAAGTAAATAATTGAACGCGACCCTCCATTATTATTTAACTGTAATCTTGATACAACCTTAAAAGATAATAGAGTAGAATAGTAGAGGTATTAGCTATGTACTAAGGTTGACTTCATCCGAGAATTCTCCCCCGCCACTCCAGAAGACGAGAGCTATCCTGAATCCCCAAGTGATATTTCCTCTCCCTCCAGCGAAGTAGCAACCTCTTCGAACCGATCTCTGGCAACCTGGAAAAACTGGGTTAACCTGATTTCGGTATTCTTCTTAAAGTGAGTTGAATAAAAACTCCCATTCGGTAAATCGCGGTAACTCAACCAATCGCCGGTTCCGAAACCGAATGAGAACTTAATCTTGAGAGATAGCTTAAGAGCAATCGCTCATCTGCACCTCCTACCTCCCCCGACGCGGTTTGAACTGCGTACTCCGGTACACTTACCGTATACTTCTTACCCAGCATACGCAGTTTTAATCCTCCATCAATCCGCTGGCTCCGCTGTTTTTGGATACCTTACCGGGATCGGCGGACTGTAGTTGTTCTCTAAATTATTCGTTTCTCTGATTCAACATGTCTGACCCCTTACTGGAAGCCAGGGTCTAATTCAAACGACCAGCCACTATGTTTATGAAATTTCTAGCTGAATAAATATAAAAGGCAGAAGAATGTAGGGAGTAGATTCATAATCTGTCAACTTTTTTAAAGGATAAAAGACCAATTTCGTGCACCACCCTCACCTAACTCATCACAAAAAGTGATAAATCAGGTTGACTGACCAATAGAAAGTCCTTTCTTTTGACTCGAAAGTATCTAAGCTAATTAATGATTATCGACATTAATTAATAGAAATAGAAGAGAGAAGTTTCTGGACCTGACTGGGGGAGGCGGGTATATATCCCTCGTTTCACCTACCTTCACGGTAGCTCCTGGATCCAACCCCGCCTCTCTCCAGCTTTTTATAAACACTATCTTAACTCATAAAGCCCTACAAGCCCATTACAGGCAATAACTGTTTTTTTGTCGGCGAAAGATAAAATAGTTTCCCACTGGTACTAAAAGAAATTTACAATCCCGTTCGATCCCCGATACTCATATTGTCGATGAGGTAGAATGCCACTTCTACTCTTCCTTGATCAACACTTCAATACAAAGTTAAACTCTTTACTTATACTTGCTTTTACCTGCCGGATTTGGATAAATTATTCGTTTATTCTATAATTCAGGGACTTAAAGAGAATATTGGTGTAAAGAGCATAGTTTTTAGGTATTTTTTCTATTCCGCTATTTAGCTTCGCTTAAAAAGGAAGACAAGATATTAATTGAGAAGTTTGGTGTTACTTAATGGTCAGATTAGCTAAATCGAAGATCCCGCACTTTATCCTAGTAGTTACTTTTTTACTATTAGCCTTCTTCCCTTCCGTATCCCAAGCTGAAACCATGGGGGTAAAAAATAGGATAAAGGCCTTATTGCCAAAAAATTCCATGCTAAGAGATTACGAGCAAATTCCGAATATGGACAAATACCTTGTAATCTATATCACTGACCCTGAGATAGAAGAACACGAACCAGATACCGATTACTCCACCTGCCCGCCTCTGGTACACGGTCAACCGATTTACGGTGAGTACCATCTGGCCCTATACGATGACGGATATTTCATAAATGATGTCACCATCCCCTGGAACTCTTCCTGGGAAATGAAAATAGTATATCGTCAACCAGAGGGGAACGTCAGGCGGAGGTCCTTTGAAGAGATGTATCCTGACAAGGACGAACCATTCAGGATGAAAAGAGTCAAACTGTTGACTTTCTCCGACCTAACTGGAGACGGCTTGCCCCACCAGTTCCAGATAGAAGTATTTGGCGGATCATGCGGTCATGCCTCCGTTCTAACAGCGGGTTACAGCAAGAAAGAGGATAAGGCTGTGATCTATCCTATCAAGGGAAGAAACCCATTTAGGCCATACTACTGGCACGATAACTTTTATCCTAACGAAAACGGAGAGTTTACCTGGGAGCTTCGGTGTGGTGACCATGGTAACGGTACCTACAAAAGAGAAAAGTTCGAGTTCGATAAAGATCTTCAGGCTTACGTTCTAGAAGAAAGTGAAAAAACACCTTGTGAAGAGAAACGCGATTGGTGGTAGCAAGACTCAGAATACAGTAGAAGGTTGGAGGTCAGATGTTAACCTACATTAATTCCAAATCATCTAAACGAAGGTGGTTGGTTGAAAGTAGTAGATCGGAGGTAATCGAGTTTTTGTGTAGGTGCATGATAAAGTCACCTACTAGAGGAGGAGGTAGAGGTGATTGCCTGGGTCGTTATATTCGGGTTTATTGCAATTATAATCCTGCTCAATCTTGACGCGGTGGACTGGGGTTGAAGTATTTGAGCTTTCGTATCAGGAGAATTAATTATTAAAAACCTTCGTTTTCTCGCTTCATAAGTTTTTGTAACCATTCTGATGTCCATTTCGAAGTCAAGAACTTCGCCCCAAGGATGGGGCTTGAAAAACATATGAACAACAGTACTTTAAGGTTAACAATCGGGAATTGACCCAGCACCCATTGAGGAGCCTAACTTGGTCAAATTAAACCAAACCTTTTCTCGTAGGCTTTGCCCGACAGGTTACGCGTACGATAACTTCACCACGCTCCATATCTCAATTGGGTGCTGGACAAGAAACCAGCTGATTCAACCCCAGGGGGAAGCCCTGGGGCTTCCTCGGCAAGTTTTGGTAAATCCAGAAAAGGCTTTTTGTTTTTGTCTTACAACAAACCTTAGCGAGTTGCGGGCTGTGACAAACCAGGCAGAAAAAGCTTCAAATCCCTATAAAGATAAAGACAGCTTGGTTCGTAAAACGACTAGATTCGCGATTAGCCCAACTGCTAACACCACAGTCATTTTCATGGCTACGGTGATAGAGAAGTACTCAGTTATTAGACCAAACAGAGGAGGGAAAGCGGATAAAGCCAAAGCCGAACAGGTCATGGCCAAAGCGTTTATCGGTCCACTTAAACTTGGAGAAGTCTTGGTTCCGAAAGAGAGCAGAGTGGGGAAATTACTGGAAAGGGAAAATCCACTTAAGAGTATAAAGGCTACACTGAGATAGCCCGAGGTGAAGAGGAATGCCATGATTAACATGGCAGCTATGAATAATGAATTCAACAAAGCCAGGAGAGATAAGTCGATTTTTTCGGAAAGCCAGCTGCTTATCAACCTACCAGGAACGTAGGCAAGTAAGAACAAAGAAAGTGCCGTATTACCGAAACCATGGCTAAATATTCCGCTTAGATAAAAAGGGAGCCAGGTAAAGAAGATTGCCTCGATCCCTACGTTTAGAACTATTCCAATAAACATTCCGAGTATCTCTGTTCGGCGGCTGATCTGTTTCAACTTTTTCCAGGAAAGTTGTGTCTCTTCAAATTGCGAGGTATCTAACTCCCTGGTGAATAAGTAAAAGAGGAGAGGGACGAGCAAGGAACCATAGAACAGATACACAATTCTCCAGTTACCGGTTAAGCTTAATATGAAGTTGGCAACCAGAGGGCCGCTAGCCGCTCCCAGTGCCCAGGCTGCTGCATGGAGATTATATATCCGTCCAAACTGTCCGGGATAAAGATGATTAAGTAAAGGACGATCCAGCCCTCTAAACAGACCGGACCCCAAACCACGGAGCACCAGAAACAGCAGAAGTGCTGGATAAACAGGGGAGAGCCCCATTAAGAAAATCCCGGCAGTAGTTATTATGGCTCCGGCAACCAGGAAATTCTTTATCGGAAGATGGCCAGCGGCCAGACCAACTGCCAGAACTGTCACGGTAAAGCCAAGGGTTCCCATAGGTGCTACCAGGCCGAGCAGGCTTTCTGAGACCCCAAAGGTGTTCTGGAAGTTAGGAAGTAAAGCCCCTCGTAGCTGCAATAC
>JAGXLB010000103.1 GCA_018334915.1 Candidatus Bipolaricaulota bacterium | reverse complement strand
TCCATATAGGGTTTCACGATAAGGGTACTCTCCCCTGTCAAGTCAATTACCCCGCACCAAGGTGCGGGGCTTGTAGAAAAGCAAATTTGACTACGGATTTTGTTCTTTTACAAAAGAAGACCCAGCATCACTCAAATGAGGAAAGCTGCTTGGGCTAAGAATCCGTTAATTTTACCTATTCCCCTACAGTCTTGGAACTAGCCTAGAGTAGTTGAGCCAAGTTGCAGGTCTCATTTGAGTGCAGGTCTCATTTGAGTGCTGGAGGGCTTCCTCGGCAAGTTTTGGTGAAAATGGTAGATAAGAGTAACGTATGAGAAACCGCCCAGGTCTTCCAGACCGACCCTGTAATCAGGGAAAATTTCAACCCGTCCCTCTACTCCTTCAGCGGAAGAAGGTTGAATTGGCGTACCTTTCGCCGACTTATGTGGTGAATGTAACTTTCCTATCGGCCGATAACAGATATCCTCTTCCATCGATACCTCCTGTTATGAGAGGTTTAACCGAGCTACTTAAAACTATCCCCCTTCGATCAGTAGCATATACCAGGAAAAGCGCAGGCATCCCTTAGGATGAAATTATTTCTACAGGAGTGCTTAAGCCTTTCTTGAGTAATTTACGCTCTATTCAACGCCTTTGCGGAATTTATCAGGACCTTGCTTCCTTCTTCGGCTCCGGTGTCGACGGCAACCAGATCGCACTTTACTGTAAGAAAAAAGAATAAATTACCCTTTTTATACCCGCTCAATCCTTCGTAATTCGCCTGACCCTTGGAGACAACCAGTTCGTATTCATTCAACCAACTCTCGACTTCCGACGACCAGAGCGTGGGAGAAGAACCACCATCCCCGTTATCAACTGACTTTACGTCAACGCCGTCCAGTTCGCTGATCTTTAAATCCTTCAAATCCCCTTCCGTAACGTCGTTCAGAAAAGGTCCGTCCTTAACCACAAGGTCCAGTCGTTCCAATTCCGATCTTTCCAAAAGCAACTCGACAAACAGGGTGTCATAGATTATCTCCCCCGAATTATCGACAAAGTAGAGCAATTCTTTCGCTTTTCTCAACAGGGAAAGAAAATCTTGCCAGTGATTTATCGCAAACCCTTCCCTGTAACCGCGCTCCAGCTCCTTTTCTATGTCAAAATCCCGCTTTGGACCAAAGTCTACAGCATTACCGGCCGTTGCTAGCCTGGCCGCACGTTCTAGGGGGTCTTCACTGTTCAGTACTTTCTTTCGAAACTCGTCCAGGTATTTTCTCGCGCTTTCGTTGCTCTTTACTTTTTGGTCCCGGTAAGGATCGAACGTTTTTGCTTTATCACGAACTATTTTATGGACCTTCTGACCAACTCTGGCCGAGGGCTGTGATCGATCTATGTTCGACAGTTCTTTGCACACTCTCTGGACTACCTCCCAGCGATCGTCCTCGCCCATTCGGGCGTATCTGGTAGCTTCCATAGCTTGATTCACGTAACACGGCAAGCATCCAAGTTTTATTTCCAAACTTTCCTCCTTTTATGGCTTTTATATATTTCCTGTAAACAAATAGATACTAATAGCTGATAACGACTATTTCATTCCTCAAAAAAGAGAGGTGGGGCCCTTTCCTTGAGAAAAGGTAAGGATAACCGGAAAAGCACCCCCATTTGCTTGGTTCGGGCGAAGCAAACCCCCAAACGTTTTCCCAAACCTTCAAACTAAACCTGGAAGGGACCTAATTAACCCAACATAACGGCTAAAATCCAGAATTGTTCCGGGCTATTTCTTTTAACCTCTGGCTTATCGTTCCATCAGGAAGCATCCAGTCGGGATGAGGTTCGCCTCTTTCTTCCATCTGATACCTCCGGCAGCTCTCCCAATCCCCCCGACAGTATTTTTCTATCCATTTACTTTCAAGTTCTCCCTGCTGGTAAAATCGCCGCATAGGACAAGCTGATTGCCATTTACAATTACGGGACAGAACTTTTAATTTTTTATAATCCTCTCGCAGTTCATCCTCCAGCGAGTCATCGTAAACAATTGCTGCCGGGTGGCCCAGCGGATATATCTTCTGTCCATTTCCGTACCACAGGCGGTTAAAAATTTTAGATTTTTCTTCGGGAACGGAAAACCCGTACTTTTTTAGAAGGTATCGGGCTGGATAATATCCAAGTGGAACGATGATTTCAGGTTCAACGAGCCTTATCTCTTCATCCAGATACCCGGTACATTGTTCGATCTCTTCTCGCTTCGGCCTGCGATAATCGGGAAGGAAACATTTTACTAAATTAGTCATGTAAAAACTCTTTCTCTCCACACCGGCCCTTTCGATCAAGGAGTTTAAAATACTCCCGGATCTTCCGACAAACATGTTCCCTTCTTCGTCTTCTACTTCACCGGGTGCCTGCGCGACCAGGGCTATCCTCGCCGAGGAATTTCCTTCCCCCGGTACGGCTAAATTCCTCGTCTCCGCCAGTGGGCATTTCGTACAATCTCGTATCTCCCTTTTTATTGCCTCCAGTCCGGACATCTTTCTCCTATCTTCTTCCTTGACCGTCGGGGGGTATAGCTTTAACTATGCTAATTCCTATAACTGAATTTAAGCTTGTGGTTAAAATCCTAAAATAATAGGAATATTTCCGGTAATTTTGCGAATTCAATGGACGAGTCCGGTAAAAATAGGGTCGACTACCTTTAGAAAGAAAAATCAAATACGTCCAGCCCTGTAGCAGGGTCGAACTGGTGGTACAGAGGTTTATCCGGCGTTGTTAGAATTATTAACTCGAAGGTGCCGGACACTCTTGCCATGCCACAATGACCGGCCTTGGGATTAAAGCTGGGGTCACTCAACGTAATGTGAGTGTGAATCTTGTCCGGTCCTATATTGCCCGAAAAACTAGGAACTTCAAACGTTCCCTCGAACTCCCTTTCTCGATACTTCTCTTTTTCTACGTTGTAGTTTCCCAGTTTAACCTCATCAACAGCTCCTATGCCCTGAATAAACCCGTTTTCTATATCGTATTCGTCCCTTAATTCTTTCAGACAGGACAAAATCTCTTCACCACGCTCCAGCCTGGCAAATATTCGATCTTCATGGCAAACAGATTCCATATATTCCCTCCTTTTAACCCGGATAATTTCCCGCTCTCCACATAGCTCATTAACTCATTAAGAAAACTAAGTGCTTCCAGCTTAGAACTTAACGGTCGTTTTTACAATCAAGCCCTCAACTTTTATTTCTGATTCTGTGATAACCCGGTTTAATTTTTGCCCCTGCTAGAAAAAATGCTAACCAATTGCCCGCTCGTATACAATTTTTGCGGTTGCTACGTCCTGGATTGCGAGGCCGGTAGAATCGAAAACAGTTATCTCTTCCCTACTTTCCCGGCCCCGTTTCTTCCCTGCCACCACGTCGGGAAGGTTTGCGTATATATCGCTTTCATCTATGGTGCCTTCATTATAAGCAACGTTTATCTCCCCACTATGGGTGGTCTGTTCTATGTCGTCTACGACGATTTTAACACCATCCTGGACAAACAGCTGAGGTTCTAATTCTTGCTTACCTTCGGCGTCCGCTCCGATAGCATTTATATGAGTGCCCGGCTTGACCCATTCCTCTTTAATAATCGGGCTCCTTACTGGAGTGGTTGTGGAAACTATATCGGCCGACATAACTTTTTTCAGTGAAACTTTTTCGAAGTTAAAACCGTCAATAGAACTCATAAAATCTTTGACCGCGCTCTCGTCAACGTCATGAATTAAAACTTTCTTTAAATCGAAAACTTCCGACACTGCCATCAGCTGAGTCTTCGCTTGTTCTCCCAGCCCCACTAGTCCAAGGGTATCCGAATCCTCTCTGGCCAGATATTTGGAAGCTATTCCTCCGGCAGCGCCCGTCCGGTAGTTCGTCAGGCTTGTTCCTTCAATACATCCCAGATTTTCCCCTGTTTCCGGATTACTAAGGATAACTTTCGCCATCACTGTCGGGATACTTTTCTCCTTATTATCCGGGTGTACGTTTACCCACTTAACCCCTGCATAACCCGAGACATACGCGGGCATCGCCCGAAAATCTCCGTTGAATTCCGGCAAGTCGAGGTAAATCTTGGGCGGCATTTTAGCCTCGCCTTCGGAGTATTCTTCAAAAGCCCCCTCTACTGCCTCGATGACCTCTGACATATTCACCAATTCTTTTGCTCTGTCTTCGTTCAAGATCAAAATTTCATCGTAACTCATGAGAGCCCCCTCTATTTCTATTTGTTGTTGCTTCCTGGAGAGAACCGCAACACCCTCCAAATCAAAAGGCAAATTTAGGTCTTTTCTTTTTTCAACATCCCTACGATTTTATCAACTTAACTATCACAACCCAAATATCTATAGTAGGATTCTATTTATCAGGATGGTAAATATGCCCTCCAAAGCTTGCCACATATACTGGTAGCCTTTGCCTTTCTCACCAACAAACAAGGACCAGCCGGGCGGGGGATGGCCGGTACCTTGGCAAGCTCAATGTCCCAGGGGGATAAATCTCTTAGTTCACAAAATGAAGCATTAACTAACGATAAAGATGCATAAGTGGGGTTGAAACGACCAGCTACCGCGACTAGGATTTTATATCGGTACCGATATATCGGTATCAACATAGGAGGCTAACGTGAGAGGCGTAAGAAGAGGTTTTCTGAAATATTATATCCTGAAACTACTTTCCGAGGATTCCTATTCCGGTTACGGCTTAATACAAGAAATAGAGGAAGAAACAGGTTTCTGGAAGCCATCTACAGGTTCCGTATACCCCCTTCTGGAATCTCTTGAAGAAGAGGGTTTGATCGAGGGCCGGGATACTGACCGGGGTAGTTCATGGGAGATTACGGACAAAGGCAGGGAAGCTTACCGGGAAGCATCCGAAGCAAAGCAGAATATGAAGGAAAGTTTGAAGCAATCAATGATCGTCTTTTCTCAGATCTTCAACGAAGAGGGGATAAAAGAAGTGGCAAACAGGATGGAGTCCGAACGTGAAAGAGGAGATAAATTAAGAGCCCAGATACACGGACTCCACCACAGATTAAACGATATAATGGACGAACCCGCCTGTGGTCGAGACAAAATAAGGGAGATAGTTGAAGAAACACACAAGAAACTTGATGAATTAGGACTTAATGAGGGGTGAACACATGAACAAGGTCATAGAAGTCGAGAATTTGACCAAGGATTACGGCGATCTGAGGGCGGTTGATGGGATAAGTTTCGAGGTTTATAGAGGAGAAATATTCGGTTTTCTCGGCCCGAATGGTGCAGGGAAAACCACGACTATAAAAATATTGACCGGCCTGTTTAAACCGACTGCCGGAACTTGTAAGGTTTCCGGTATGGACGTTTCCAGGGAACCTATGAAGGTAAGAAAACAGATCGGGCTGGTATTCCAGACGAGCAGTTTGGACGAGAAACTAACCGGCAGGGAGAACCTTAGCTTTCACAGCAGGCTTTACAATGTCCCGCGAGATCTCGAAAAGGACAGAATAGAAGATTTAAGTGAAAGAGTCGGGCTTTCCGATAGATTAGACGAAAGGACGGAAAACTATTCTGGTGGAATGAAGCGCAGACTGGAACTAATCCGGGGGCTTATCCACCACCCTAAAGTTTTGTTCCTGGACGAACCCACACTCGGCCTGGACCCACAAACCAGGAATCATATCTGGGATTATATTCAAGAATTAAAAAAGGAGGAAGATCTCAGCATATTTCTTACGACGCATTACATGGACGAAGTAGAACTTGCCGAACGGACTGCCGTCATCGATAAGGGCAAAATCATTGCTCTGGATACCATCGAAGCTCTAAAAGACGAACTGGGCGGGGATCTGGTATTTTTGGAGACAGAAGACAACGAAAAATCCCGGAGGAGCTTAGAGAAAAACTTCGATTTAAAGGTCGAGAAAGTCGATTCAAAGCTCAAGCTTACGGTGGACAAAGGTGAAGAATGGATTCCGAAATTGACAAAAGCGATTTCTGAGGATATCAAATCGATAAACCTTCACGAACCGACCATGGACGACGTGTTTCTCCACCTTACGGGAAAGGAGATAAGGAACCAGGGCTCCAACGACGATTTCACCAATTCGGGAGGGGGCATGCATGGTCACGCTTAAACACGGCGCGATAATCTGGTATAGAGAGGTACTTCGCTACTGGAGAGAGAAATCAAGAATTATCGGTTCTTTAATGATGCCCTTTTTCTTCCTGGTCATCTTTGGCTCTGGTCTGTCCTCCTCAATAGGAGGGATGTTAGGTGGAGCCGGCGGAATGGGTCTGGATTTCAAGAAGTTTATGTTTCCAGGCATAATTGGGATGACGATTCTTTTTACCTCGATTTCCTCTGGGCTTTCAGTAGTACGAGACAAAAATCACGGCTTTTTGAAGGAGATCCTGGTGGCTCCGGTCGAAAGAATCGCAGTAGCAGGCGGGCGAATACTTGGCGGAAGCACCGTGGCGATGATTCAGGCAACGCTGCTATTTATATTTGCTCCGTTTGTCGGCATCTCGATTACGCCAATTCTAGTTTTGAAAGTCTGGGGGCTGGTGCTACTCGGCTCTATAGGGTTTACCAGTCTGGGTAACTTCATCGGGTCGAAACTGGACTCCACGGAAGGCTTCCAGATGGTAATGAACTTTCTAGTAATGCCCATGTTCTTCCTCAGCGGCGCCTTCTTTCCCCTCAAGGATATACCTATCTGGATGGCAGCTATAGTTAGAGTCAACCCGTTCTCCTATCTGGTGGACTCTGTACGACAGATCTTTTTCATTTCCATGGGTTTTACGTCTACAATGATGGAGAGTCTACCGGAAAACGGCCTGGGAATAACCATTTTTAATACCAGAGTAACTATATTAATGGACATCGGGATTATGACCTTTTTCGCTTTGGTACTGCTCCTATTTGCCGTCCGGAGCTATCACCAGATGGAGTAATCACCGTCCCGGTACCCTCATCTTCCAATGAGGTAGGGTGGTTGCGTATGCCTGAGGATCAACTGGTTACCTTATCGGTGCAGCTGTCAATTTGAGCCAACCAAGTATTTCTGCTTGTTTGTATTTTTTAATCTCAGCCCTCTGGTCCAGTGCTTTTGACCCTTCTCCGGAGGTAATCCTCCAGGGTTTGAAATAGCTGTATTCGCTGAGCTATATCCATGCTTCCATGTCCTTTTTCACCGAGTTCGACGTACTCGAACTATTCTCCTTCTTAACATCCCATTTCTGAAGCCGGTCGCGGAACTTCCAGGCCTGACTAATCGGGCAGCGAGGTTCGCTGACGCCGTGAAAAATCAGTAGCGGGGTTGTAAATTGCTGATGGGAGTAATGGCCGACCTCTCACGCCCTTTCTGCTCATTTTCCTCGGGATCGCCCATTTTTTAGTGTAGAAAGTATTTGAAATGTTCCATTGACTCCTGGTACATATTTATCAAATCCGTAACCCCGCGTAGGCTAATCCGGTCGCCCAGAATTCCGGTTTTTTGACGAGCTGCACGTACATGTAAGAGATGTACCCTCCGTAAGAACCGCCGAAAATATGGGGTGACTTCTCGTCGGTAAGCCTGTAAAAAAGCGGATCCCGGACACCGCCCACTTTCCCGCCCAAGTTCTCTAACCTCTGGCACCGCTGCGCGTCTGGCCCAAATCAGGCTTCTCGTATAAGGAAACAACTAAAAAACGACAAACTACCGGTAATGATCGAAAAAGATGACTTCAAACTGGGATTAAAGTTGGTACTTAACGAACGAAATTTAATCTTATCTTTCCCAAATTTGCGGTTCTAGAGATAGCCCTCCCGAAGGAAAAGTGTAGAAAAGTATGCAGGAATTACATCGTCGTTGACACCGACCGGCTTCACTTCGCCTTCGAAAGCTTTGGAAACTGCTCCTTTTAGCTGGTCTAACTGTACCATCACCCGCTCCTTTTTTTCGACGGGTATTTTTGACAGTGGTTTGGTTACCAGCCATATCTGTTCAATCGTACCGGTTTCAATTGTCGGAGGCACTATAATTACTAGGTCGTAAGGTCTATTCTTTGTACCGCTCAGAGGATTGATAGTCGGATCCTTTACTTCTAAAGATTTTGCTTCGATCTTGAGTTTCTCCTTACTCTGGAGGTTCCTTACCAGTCCCTGAATTCGCATCGACATTTCTAAGGAACGAGTTTCGTCCACAAAAAACAGGCTATAGGAACTCTCAGCTTCTGCTCCCTGAACTTGAGAACTTGTCGGGAGTACAAACAAAATCAGCAAAGGAAGAATTAGATAGAACTTTTTCATTTTTTCACCTCTATTTAGTCTGTTTTTTCATGCCCTTCCAGAAGAAGTTGGCCAGTGCGTCAGGAGCTTGATCAAAAATTTCAACTCGGGTTTCCGGATCCCGTAGCAACCCGTACCACATGACGGATTCGACCGCACCGAACATCGCTGATGCAACCACAGTCGGATCACATTCTCGTATCTGATCCTCTTCCAAATACTCTTCGACAAGGTTCGCGACCTCCAGTATGCCCTCCTCGTAGCACTCGTTTAACTTACGCCCGAGCCTTAAACCGGGTTTAGACTTTTCCTGTATGATTACTTTCATTAATTGCTCCTGTTTGGCCGCTTTGGAGAAGTGCCGGTCCAGAACCATTCTTATCTGCCCAAATAAAGATATATCTTTTCCGAACACCGCCTCGTAAACTTTCTTTCGGTCCTCTAATTCGCTCGAAAAGGTTTTGAAAATTATGTCCTGCTTGTCTTCAAAATAGTTGTAGACCGTTCCTGCCGACACCCCGGCCTCCTCCGCTATCTGTTTTACGGTGGACTGAAAATAACCTTTGCGAGCAATTACTTCGATCGCCGCCTCTTGAATGTCTTCCCTTCTGTCTTTTTTACCACTTTTCTTCATTTGTATTCTACTCCATTGAACGAACGTTCGTTCAATTATAGAACGCATCGACTGAATTGCAAGAAGGGTTATTTCAAATCTCAACGAATAGCCAATTACCCCGCAACAAGTTGCGGGGCTTG
>JAGXLB010000315.1 GCA_018334915.1 Candidatus Bipolaricaulota bacterium | reverse complement strand
AGCAAAGGATGCGAAGCTTTTGGAACAAGAATTTAAGCCCGAATTTAGCAAGGACGACCTAATCAACCTACCTAACTACCACATATACCTGAGGCTGATGATTGACGGGGTAAGCAGCAGACCTTTTTCAGCTGAGACGCTGCCTCCTCCAGAGAAACCGGAGACAAGCTATAAGGACAGGATCATCAAGGTAAGCAGGGAACGCTACTGTACCCCCAGGGAGGAGGTGGAACGAAAGATAAATCGGTGGTTTAGGATAACTAAGCGGAGCATGAGGAAACACTGAACGAGCGGATTCAGAATTAATAGGGTTTTCTGAATAGTGCCTACCGTGTGGATAGCCCAATGAAGACGAAACACCTCCTCGAAGTTAAAAACAGAAACTTGAAAGGGAATCTGCTAGATAGTGGAGGAACGAAGTTTCAAAGTATAAGAGGTGGCTACTGGAACCACGAGCCCCACTGGCACCATGCCGGTAAGGTCCAGTATAATCACTACGGCCTTAGAAAGGATTTTCAACCGGTAGATGGTTAAAGAAGGTCTTGAAGATATCAACGTAGTTATTATACCCGAAAAAGCTTGAAATAGTCGGGTCCTATAGTTGAACTTAATAAGGAGAATCAAGATGAATTGCCAGAACTTACTCCCAAACAGGTTGCACAAATGTGACCCACTCCCGATAATAAATCCTACGGAGGTGCCAAGTGGAGCAGGCGCGGTTTTACCAATTTTGCGCCCACTTGTAATCTCTAAAAGTCAGTTCCTAAGGGCGTTAGCCCGGTATCGAAGGAACAGCGCCTAACTTTTAATCAGAGGGTCGGAGGTTCGAATCCTCCACGACCCACCACTCTCAGGCGTTACCCACTTGTAGGGCTAGCACAAAAACTTTTTATCTTTCGCCTGGCCCCAATTTCTAACATGAATTCGACCAATCAGGCGCGGGTATTTGCGGCCGAAGAAGACTACTTCCAACCACCAAAAAGAGAAAATTCACCCAATCAAAATTCAGTCGATGGAGAAAAACATACCCTAACGGAAGCTATCGATGATTTTAAGCTGAGGGGAAAAGTTGAAGGGCGAGCGGATAAAACCTTGCAGCAGTACGATTACGTACTCGGAAGGTTTTCCGAAAAGTTTTCCGGGGATAGAAACCCCAACTCGTTGGGAGCAAAGGATATCAGAGAACACCTTGCCTATCTAATGGATGACGGATTAGCCAACACATCAGTGGCCATTCATTACAGGGTACTGAGAGCATTCTTTAACTGGCTTGTAAGTGAAGATTATATTTCGGAGTCTCCGGTAAATAAGATCAACGAACCAAAAACCCCGGACAAATTTCCAAAGACTTTAGGCCAAGACGAGGTAGAAAAGCTTCTCAATACCGCCCGAAACTGGAGAAGAACCTGGGCCGGTTACCGTAACTTTACAATGTTAGTGACTTTTTTGGATACCGGGCTTAGGTTAAAAGAATTCCTCCATGCGAAGCTAGAAAACTTGGATTTGGAGCAGCGCTCAATAAAAGTAGAGGGTAAAGGCACAAAAGACAGGAGAGTCTATTTTGGTAAGAACAACTACAGATGCTTAAGACACTGGCTCAAGATGAGGCAAGAGATAGAGAATATCATAGATGAGACAATTTTTATCTCTCAGAACGGAGATAAGCTAAAGAGAAGACACGTTCAACATATAATTTCGAGAATACAAAAAGAAGCCGGATTAGAGGACGTCCAAGTGTCACCACATGTCCTTAGACATACAGCTGCGACTCTAGCAGTGCAAAATGGGCTGGACGCGTTTTCCCTAAAAAGGCAATTTGGTTGGGAACAGATGGAGACAGCGTTGAAGTATGTACACATGAGCAATAAAGCCCTCCAGGAGAGTTATCGAAGCTCATCTCCTATGGATAACTTAACTTAGAACCAAGCGAATACCGCTAAAGTGTTATAGTTGGTTAAATTTACCAAGAGGTGCCAAACGGCACCTCTCTTTTTTTGTTCCGTTTGCACAAATAACCTCGATGGTATAGTATGGGTTAAGTATCGAAAAATAGCTTCTCAATTAGGTTAAAAGGTAATTTAGTTAACCAGAGGATTTTACCATGTCCGAAGACTTCAAAAACAACTTCTCCTGGTCTAACAGCCGGCTTTCCGTCTTCAAAAGCTGCAAACGCAAGTACTACTTTCAGTATTATGGCTTTTGGGACGGCTGGGAAGATGACGCCCCGGAACGAGTCAAAACCATATACCGATTGAAGAAACTCCAAAGCCGCCACACCTGGAAAGGAACCATCATCCACGAAGCAATTGCCTTCCTGTTGAAGTCCCTTCTTGAAAACAGAAAGTTAGATACTGAAGAGTTCAAAGAAGCCGTGATAGACAAGATGCGAGACCAATACAAGACTTCTCTATCCGGCGACTTCAAGACCGACCCTAAGAATAATTTTGGCCTGCTGGAACACTATTACGGCGAGGAGGTTGCGGATGAGACTTGGCAGTCGTTAAAAGAGGGCGTTATCAGGTCTATAGACAACTTTAGAAGCTCTGAA
>JAGXLB010000102.1 GCA_018334915.1 Candidatus Bipolaricaulota bacterium | reverse complement strand
GTAGTCTTGACTTAATAATTATTAAACAATATAATTTTAAAGTTACATAACTACAACTTTTAAATATTAAAGTAAAAAGGTTTCATAAAATGACTAAATCAGAACTCGAAAGGTTAGACAGAGAAGAGTTTAGGAAATTATGGGAGTCAGCTGTCGAAGGCGACCCCCTGGATAGGCTTATATTTGTTTGCGCAGGTCATTTAGGAATGAGGGCTTCAGAGATTGCGCACCTGAAAAAAGACTGGATAGATTTTCAAGGTGAAACGGTCGAAGTTCCTAAGGAAGACGAGGAATTCCATGCAAACGGGAGCTCTCGGTCTATTTCATTCAAACACCTTCGGGAAAGAGTAACCATAGAACTAAGAAGATACTTTGACTACAACGAGATTGTGGGTGTAAACAGGGCAACGATCTTTAGGCGGGTAAAAAATATGGCACAGCGGGCTGAGTTAACTCGTCAAGTCAACCCACAGGCTTTAAGAGCGACATGCGCTTTCCAGCTAGCCGAAGCAGGGGTAAATGCTCAAGGGTTGAGGAAGTTTATGGGCTGGAAGGATCTCAATACTGCCCAGAAATATATTGAGCAGGTTGGGGTGGATGCCGACAAGCAGATAAAGAGGAACAAGGATAAGCTATGGTAGGGAAGTGTGTTTTTGCTAAGATAGCCACGATTATGATATTGATTGGAAGGCGGGATGGTAAAAGGAGAAGCATGTGATAATATCTACTGACATTTTTACGTATTTCTTTTTGATCTTTTGCGGGCTTTACAATGGAATCCTTTTTTTTAGCTTTATCTGGTTTTCCGTAAGTCTAGAGGCCTTCGAGAACAAAAAACGAACGAACCCCTCGATCGACAAAACCGACTTGCCCACCATCACTATTATGATACCCCTGCTGAACGAGGAAAACGTAGTTGAAAACTCCATTGCCCGACTGCTGGGCATGCCATATGAAGGTAAATTAGAAGTACTCGCCGTGGATGATAATAGCACCGACATAACCCCAGTAATTTTGTCTCGGTTGAGCAAAAACAAGTCAAATTTTTATTACCTTCAGCGAAACAAGCCCAGGGCTCAAATAGGTAAAGGAGACGTGCTTAATCAGGGATACGACTATTTACGATATAGGAAATTTCCGGACCGCGATCCCGATAATTGGATAATCGGAGTATTCGACGCGGACGGCAGGCCCGTGGAAAAAGACTTCTTTTCGAGGGCGGGAGAGCTTTTTGTTGACTCGGAAGTATCCGCAGCTCAGTGTGGCGTAAGAATAAGGAATAAATCCCGGTTAATTGCGTCTCTTCAGGACGTCGAATTCTCCACTTTTTCATTTATAACACAGATGGTAAGAGATAACACTTCCGGTGCAGTGGCACTTGGGGGTAACGGTCAGTTTATCCGGGCATCTTCACTCGACAGTGTTAGGGCGGACGATAGATACTGGAACAATACTGCTCTAACGGAGGATCTGGAGATAGGAACGAGAATACTGCTGTCGGGAGGCCGGATCAGATTCATTAATAGGTGGGTCAGTCAGGAAGGTGTGGAAACATTTCGGGCTCTTTTCAAGCAACGGATAAGATGGGCCTGGGGCGCCTTGCAGGTTTTTATTAGTTACGTGCTTGGAGGAAAAATTCTCCGGGCCTCCATACCGACCCGGCGTAAAATCGATCTCCATTATTATTTAAGTTTCTGGATCGTTCCTTTCGTCGTAATAGCAACACTGGGATTATTTTTACTTGACCAAATAAACGTAATAACTATCGCAAACAGGTTCGGATTGATATTCTTGCTTATAAATTCATTTAGCTTTATTCCTCTCATCCTGATGGGATTAATCTGGGCCGGGATAAGCTGGCAGAGAATCCTCTATCTAGCCCCAGTAACGATTGTATATACCTATCACTGGATACCTGTACTATTTGTCGCGTTTCTAAAAATCATCACCAGTAGAAAGCCTCACTGGGTGAAGACCGAGCGGTACGAGGAGTATACGGGTCACGAAGCCTACCAGCCCCAGGGGACGAAACTGGGTGATATTCTGGTGGATCTGGGCATCTGCTCGCCGGATTTAATCAGCGAAGCGTTGGAACAACAAAGCCTCGGAGGGCACAGGGAACTTCTGGGCGAAATTTTGACGGATGAATTGGGGCTAACGAAATCTAAATTGGCCTATGCAATGGATGTTCAACAGGGCTTACTCAGGGATAGTTATCCGGAAGAGGCTTTCCCTATAAATTATAATTACATAAAGATTTAAAAAAATAAGAGAAAATACGGGTTGCTAATTTTTTAAAAGGCAAACGAGTGTACTGTCTAAATTAAAATTGAAACAATTGTTGTATTAAATAGATACGCCTAGAAATACTCTACTAAAAAGTAGATGAGGAGGAAAAATGTTCGATTTGAATGCTGTAAATATATTGAAGAGGTACTTTGTTAAAAAATACCTAATTGTAGGGCTTGTAACGCTTGTGGGGGCGAGTATGTTGGTCTCGCCTGCGGTAATGGGACAGTTATTCGATCCTGCCCGGTGCGACTACAAGCCGATACACGGGACCTGGTATATAGGATGGGATCGGGCAAGTTACGCATCCGGGTTAGTAGAAAGGGATTTATACAGGATTAAGTACGGTCTTTGTTCTGAATATATCTCTCTCCAGGCGAACGTCTATCAGGACAACAAGTATTCCAGCGACCCCTACATAGGTGATAGAACAGTATACGACGAAACTCTGGCCAATGTAGTGAATAAGGTTCACGAGTTAGGTATGAAGGTGGTGCTTTTGACCCCTCTCCGCCCAGACGACGGAACCTGGGAAGGTGCGATACAGCCCAGAGATCTGGAAGCATGGTTCGATCACTGGGAGCAAATACTCGTTCATTACGCCAAGTTCGCCGAGGAACAAGATGTAGAAGTTTTTCTTCTCGGGTCGGAGCTCCCCACTTTAAGGGGTGAGCCCGGCCGGTGGGAGGAAATTATTGAAGGGGTTCGGGAGTATTACTCGGGAGAGATCAGTTTCTCGGTTAACTTCTGGACCAAGAGGTCTGAGTTCAGAGAAGTCCTGAACATGACTCAATGGGAAGACATGGACTACATTGGAATCACGGGCTATTTCGAATTAACCCCCTCCGACAATCCTTCAATAGAAGGATTGAGACGGGCCTGGTCTTCCGACCTACACGGCCAGAACGTAATAGAAGACTTAAAGAGGCTCAGGAATAAGTTCGACAAGCCGGTGGTATTCTGGGAAATTGGCTATCAGAGCAAGAACGGAACAAACACGTACCCGTGGAATTACCTGAAAGAGGGTAAAAAAGACGAAGAGGAACAAAAAGACAGCTGGATAGGTTTTTTGCGGGCTATCAGGGGTAAGGAATGGATTCACGGTTTCATGGCATTTGCAGAACAGGTCGGCCTTCCCAAAGACAAACCAGGATACCACGGTTACAATATGTTAGGGAAAGAGACTGAGACAGTGTTCTGTAATATCTGCCAGTAACAAGCTTCAGATGCTCTTACAAGGCGGAGCTTTAGCTTCGCCCTGCTCACAATTCTATGAAAAATGATTTGGGTTTAAATTTTAGCTCCTATTTTAGCTCCTATAAAAAGGAAGGCCATGGAAAAATATTCTGAAGCAAGCAACAGAAGATGTGAATACAAATATCTAATCGGGCGGGAACCTGTCAGTGAAGTCACGGGTTTTTTATCTCAACACCTGAAGTTAGATGAATATTCCAGGGAAAGGGAAAACAACAGTTACACAGTGAGGAGTATTTATTACGATAGCCCCAGTTTTACGTGCTTTCACGAAAAACTCGATGGACAGAAATACAGGGAAAAGTTCAGGGTCAGAACTTACAACGAGCCGGGTACCGCTCCAATATTTCTGGAAGATAAGAAGAAGAATGGATTATTTTACGAAAAACCACGGGCTGAACTAAGTGACGATACAATAAGAATTATAGATGATCCTAACTTTGACAGTAATGAGGAGATGGCTATACCCGAAGAGGATAGAACTCTTATTGATAGATTTCTCTTTCACCTGCGGGGTAAAGGTTACTTCCCCGTGGCACTGGTCGCTTACGACCGCGAAGCTTACATCGAACCAGGTGGCAATAACATCAGAGTTACCCTGGACAAGAACCTTAGAGCGGGGTTATTTCCCAGCCTGGATCAGATACACGAGGAAGAAAGATTGGAGTATATACTGTATAACTGGATAATTTTAGAAGTCAAGTTCTCCCAGCTCGTACCGAGATGGCTTAAACGGTTGGTCTCATTATTTAATCTCAACCGTCAGGCCTGTTCCAAGTACTGTACCAGCATAGGACATTTCCTGGGAGAAGCTCCGGAGTTAAAGGAGAGTGTGGCTAATGTTTAACCAAATCGATCCAGCCGTAATTCCTCTAGTTGACGTGGTCATTGCAATTACCGTCACTTTATTCCTCGGACTTTTCATAGGCTTTATCTATAGAAAGGTTACTCCGGGTTCCAGTTATTCAGCTTCTATACTTTATGCCTTGCTTTATCTCTCGATGATAGTCTCCCTGGTTATGATGATAATTTCTAACCAGATTGCCCGCGCTTTCACCCTTGTAGGTGCCCTTTCGGTAATCAGGTTTCGGACACCCATAAAAGATGCAAAAGATACTGCCTTTATTTTCCTCGCCCTTGCCGCTGGAATGGGAACGGGCGTGGGGTTATATATGGAGACAATACTGGGCACCGGGCTTATTGGGATATTTATACTACTAATCCATCGCTCAAAAGTTGGTCTCCAGATGAGTAAAGAGACTCTGGTTAAGTTTACTATCCCTCTCACCGAAGGAAAGGATACTTCCTATCATCAAGAGGCTTTCGAAAACTTTTTACGTGATTATAAACTGGTAAATACCAGGTCTCTACAGGACACCGATAGACTGGAACTAACGTTCCTGGTGAAACCGCTTGAAACCGCCGAAAACATTAAATTCTCTCAAGCACTGTCCTCCGTACCCGATATTCAAAGAGTGTCGGTAATGGCTCTGGATGAAGAAGATTTCACCAGTAACGTCCTCTAGTGATTAATAAAGGAGAGTAACATGTCTGATTCTATAGTTTTCCGCCGGAAAAGTACCTTTGTCATTTTGTTTCTTTTCCTGCTGGCGACTCTCCTCTTTAACTTCTCGGTTTTATCCCAGCCAAGATCCATCGTGATAAACGAGTTTTTAGCTTCCAATCAAGAAGGCCTCGCTGACGGGGATAGAGACCACGAGGACTGGATAGAGCTGTACAACCCGACCACTGAACCAATCAATTTAGAGGGCTACACTCTTACGGATAGACCAAAAAACTCGGCAAAATGGAGTTTCCCGGAGGTTACCATCAACCCCAAGGGATTTTTGCTCCTCTGGGCTTCGGGAAAGGACCGACGGACTCCCGGTAATTGGGATTTCAAAAGGCCTTTGAGACTAGAGTTTAAGAGTGCGGGCTATGCCGACGGCGATTTTGCCAGTATCCTGGTCGATGGGGAGGAAAAATCATTTAACCGCAGGGGGATAAATATAGCCAGGCTCGGTGAGAGTGGCAATTTTGTAGAAAACACCGTCTACGATACCTGGGAGTCCCGGGAAGCCTCCGATAGCTTGGTTCGGTATTTAGACAAATTGCCGGAGGGGGATATCGTTGTGTTTACAATTAAGGATGAGGGGTCTCAAAATCTGCATGCAGGGGCTCGATCGGCTTTGGAGGATTTAGGTAGTAAACACATAGGCCAACTATCCTACTGGGATTCCTGGGGGATGATCGCAGTTGCGGGAAAAGACAAACTATTAGAAGACTATAAACCCAGCGGGGAGGGTGTAGCTACGGGCTCGTTAGTAAGTAAGGTGAATTTACATACTAACTTTAACTTGAACAAAAATGGTGAGTCTTTGAACTTATTCGCTCCGGATGGAACCCTGGTGGACTCTATAAATTTTAAAGACCAAGTACAGAACGTTTCTTACGGCCGGCACCCGGATGGTGGCACGGACTGGTGTTATTTTTCGGAACCAACGCCGGTCTGGCACAATGATACCAAGTGTGCTACCGGAGTGGCAAATACGCCCAAATCTTCAATTGGTAGAGGATTCTATGAAAAACCCGTCACAGTTAAGCTTAGGTCGCCCGACAACTCGAAACTCTATTATACTTTAGCTGGTACTGTACCCACTAAAGCCAGCCGCCAATATTCCAAACCTCTGGTTATCGAGGAGACAAAAGTACTCAGGGTCCGGGCGTTCAAGGACGGCCGGATTCCTAGCGAAGTCTTAACCAGGACGTTTTTCATCGGTCAATCTCATAGCTTGCCGGTCCTCTCGCTAGTTACCGATCCAGCAAACCTGTGGGATAAGAACACGGGAATCTATACTGAAGGCCACTATCCAGCTCTACCAAATTATTCGCAAAGAGGTGAGGATTGGGAAAGACCAGTGGCTGTAGAGTTTTATGAGGAGGACAAAACACCCGGCTTTGCAGTCGATGCTGGCGTAAGAATTCATGGTGCGTCTTCTAGAACTTATCCAAAGAAGAGCTTTAGAATTTATTTTCGAGGGAGATATGAAGAAAAAGTCCTGAATTACCCAGTATTTAGAGAAGCCCGGTTCAACAAGCCCAATCTGTCCCAATTTAGACGGTTGATTATTAGAAGTGCTGGAGGGGGAGGCAGTAGGGCTAGACCTCGACTTCGTGATCCTTTAATGCATGCCCTGTGGGCTGAAGAAGGAGGGTTGATCTCTGCAAAAAGAACGGTATTTGTTTATCTCAACGGAGAACAGTGGGGTATCTATAATATACGAGAAAGGATTGATGAATACTATCTTGCTTCAAATTACGGGGTTGAAGATGCTGATCTCATTAAAGCCTCTAGAGCAGAAGAAGGGGACGTATCACATTGGAATAAAACCCTCGATTTCTTTGAAAGCTCCAATTTGCGCGATGAAAGCAGTTATGCCAGGGCACAAGAACTCATAGATGTTGAAAACTTTACTGATTTTTGGATATTCCAAATCTACAGCGCAAACGTCGATATTGACGGGAATCTGATCACGTACCGTTCTAGATCGGATCAGGGAAAATGGCATTGGATAATGTGGGATATGGACATGGCACTGAGTTTGTATCCAGTTGCGACGGTTTCCCACAATACCCTGGCTTGGCACACTCGAGAAACTTCCAGGCCGGACTATGGTCACGACTGGGCCGACGGTGATCTCCGTATCCCGATGATGCTTCGAAAATTGCTGAAAAACGAAGAATACCGCAATTATTTTATCAACCGATTTGTCCATCTGCTTAACACCACCCTGCACCCGGATCACGTCATTGCCACGATCGACGATCTGGCCTCGATTATCGAGCCTGAAATTCCCCTGGAGTTGGAGCGCTGGAGCGATGAGTGGGGAGGGTCGGTCAAAGAATGGCAGGCTAACCTCGACGGACTTCGCGACTTTTCTAGACAGCGCCCTCAATACCTGCGGCACCACATAATTGAATATTTTGAGCTAAGTGATTTTGATTTTCGGTAATAAAAACGCCGAAAATCGCTAAAGAAAATATTCAAATCAATACGGCTTTACCGACAAGTTGTCCGTGACAGGTCTTATATTTCCGGGGCGTTCCCGTAACCATTGAGGCTAAACCGACAAAAGGGTTTGCCGGTGGGAGCGATGATTAGCTTCCACACATCCCCTTAAGGACTATTTCACCGGCAAAAAACATACCCACAAGGCACTTTTTCTTCCTCACAATAATATATTCCTTTTTTAGTTTAGTTAGAAAATTTGTTTTTGTTAGCCCTCTAAATTATCAACCGGAGAAGAGTTCTGGTAGTTTTCTTCCAGCTTTTTACTGCTCAAGTGAAAAGGTAACCAGCCCATTTTGGACTGCAAGAGTGGCTGCAGTATGTCTTAGTACGTGAGGTGAAATTTTGACATCTTCCAGCCCTGCAGACTTCTGGATCCTCGAGATAAGCCTCTGGATATTACGTTTCTTTAGCTTCTCCCCATTTCGGGAGATAAATACGGTATCGTCCCAGACTCTTTCGACGTTATCTCTTACCCTAAGCCACTTTTTTAGTGCTCTGAAAGTCCTTTTTCCGAAAAATACCTTCCTATCCTTGGCACCCTTTCCTCTTACCTTTAAGGACCGTCTCTTCATATCAAGATCATCCAACTGGGAGTTAATTAGCTCGGATAGTCTAAGCCCCATGTCGATAAATACTACTAGCATAGTGTGGTTGCCCTTGTTTGCGCACTCGCGCTGTCTGTTTTTTGCTGCCTGAAGTAGAATTTTCACCTGGTCCTCGTTTAATACTTTGGGGAAAACGTTTGGTGTTTCCGGATCGTTGATCGAATCCAATGGGTTTTCAAGTAGGTAATTTTCCTCCAAGAGCCAGTTGAAGAACCGGTTTAGGACCGATAGTGGATGGCAACGGTGGTATTCTTTAGACCTTCGTCCATTAAGGCAGCCAGGTATTTTCTTAGGTTTTTGGTTGTAATACCACCAATTTCTATTGTCGAGGAATAGTAGTCGATAAACCTCTCCAGCACGTAGTCGTATTGATCGATGGTAGCCTCAGCCCTGCCATCTACCTTGGCCACCAGTTGAAAGTCGTCTATGGCCTCGGTAATTTCCATTTCCGGTTTAGTCGAGAGTTCACCGTCGGGTACTTTTGCCCTGTTTTTTCGGTTTGGGTTGGAACTAGAAGTGTACGCCTGTTTACCTGAATTCATGGCGTATATTTGCTAGG
The DNA here is from genome assembly GCA_018334915.1 of Candidatus Bipolaricaulota bacterium. Lineage (GTDB taxonomy): Bacteria > Bipolaricaulota > Bipolaricaulia > M55B111 > M55B111 > JAGXLP01. The sequence goes on along the minus strand of JAGXLB010000102.1, from coordinate 268 downwards.
CAGGCGGGTAGGATATTTCAGTTATTATAACCTATGATAGGTCATTATAAAAGAAGTAGAGAAAAAGCAAATTAAGGGCGTTTATCCTTTTGGTGCAAATCAGGCACTATTCCGTTAAACCAGCGCTCAAATTAGCGATGGAAATGATTTACCCTTCCCTCTCCCGAATATGAGGACCGGTCTCAAACGTGATGGCCTTCGTATTGATAAAGCTATCGACGACTTTCTTCCGCCCGGAGTAGAGGAGTCGCTGTAGCGTCCCCCGGGA
>JAGXLB010000011.1 GCA_018334915.1 Candidatus Bipolaricaulota bacterium | reverse complement strand
GAACCTTTACTACGTTATCTTCGGTAATTTCGTCCAGAACGACGTTGCCACCGTCTGCCTGGATTGATGGTCTGACTTCATCAAGAGCGTCTTCAACTTCTTCTTCTGTAATCATCTAATCTCACCCGATGTTATTCTGCCTTAATGGAATAGTGGATATAAATACTCAAGTTTTTCCTAATTGAGGTTAACTAAGAAACAATAGTATTACAACCTGTGTCTTGCAAATTCTTTGTTCCCTTGAAGAGCCTTAATACCCTTAATTGACTCGTGTAGCTTTGGTCCCTGTGTCAGGGTCATTAGTTAACATCGAAATACCGATAGTTTCTGGAGGGTTTGGGAGCCCTCTGCTATTCGTCCGGCATCGAAGCAGCCCGAGCTCGCACGCTCGGGCGGTTGGTTTGTATCGTCAACCATTCCAGGAGGACATAACTGCTACCTGTCACTTACCGGGGTTGTCCAATTATGTAGAAACGCTTCAGTTTTGAAATTTCGCTCCGTCACTCGGGGAAACGGGGAAACTGCCCGGAGTGATTCCAAATTCCTTCTCAAATTCTTGACTGGCGTTTTCCAAGTACTCGTCCGCTTGGCCTTCGGGTACGAGGTGTATGGTTGAACCTCCGAACCCTCCGCCGGTCATTCTGGCTCCGGGGATACCTTCGGTTCGGGCAAATTCGATCAGGAAGTCCAGCTCGGGAGAACTAACTTCGTAAAGATCTCGCAGGCTGGCATGGGAGGCGTAAAACAATTCCCCGACCTCTTTTATCCTTCCCTTCTGGAAAAAGCCAGCGGCTTTTTCTACCCGTTCGTTTTCCCGGACGACGTGTTCGAGGCGTTTTGCCAGCTTTTCCTCCAGCTTGGGCAATATTCCATCTAACTCCTCGGAAGCGACATCGCTCAATGACCTCAATTCTTCTCCTTCGGTAGTTTCGTTTATGGCGTTAACTGCTCTTTCACATTCCCTCCGTCTCCTGTTGTATTCGTTGTTCCCGTGGGTATGAGATACAGTAGTATCGATCACTAAAAGTTCGTAACCGTCCAGTCCGAGATCCACGAGTTTATGCGAAGGTTCGGATGTGTCGATAAGGAGCCCCGCTCCTTCCCGACCGAGGTACGAGGCGTACTGGTCCATAATGCCCGTATTTGCCCCGACGAAGTCGTTCTCTGCCTTCTGACAGAGGTCGATAAGATCCAGATCTTCGACTTTGTCCAGGTCCAGCGTCATTATGGTCCCTACGGCGGTCACTACCTCGAGCGCGGCCGAACTGGATAGCCCGCTTCCCACGGGAATTTCGGATCTCAGGTAAAGATCGAACCCGGAGATAGTTTCCGATTGACTTTCCAGTCCCGATAGGACACCCCGGACGTAGTCCGTCCAGTTATCCCCTCTCTGAGAAATATTTGCTAGCCTGATTTCCTCGAATTTATCCAGGTTTTCTGAATATACCCGTATTTTGTCTTTGTTCGTGGGCCGGAATAGACCGTACATAGATAGATTTATAGCTATCGGGAAGACGAGACCGTTGTTGTAGTCGGTGTGTTCGCCTATAAGATTAACTCGGCCCGGTGCCCGATAGACCTCCGGTTCTTTCCCGTCTCCAAAAAATTCCTCGAAGCTTTTCTTCAATCCAGCGGTTTTCATCTATTAACTCCTGATTCCGGGCTAGTTTCTTTGAGGTCTTCTGCCATCTTTTCCGGGGAAAGGGAGGATATAAACGCATTCGTTCCGGTCTCGACTCCCGCTCTGTACTTAATTTTGTCTTTGCCACGCTGAAGCGAGTAGAACTCGAGGTGAAAGTGATAATGGGAGTAATCTCTGTCGTCTACGGGAGCCTGGTGAAAACTCGTTATATAGGGAAAATCCTCGATTGGAAACAGGTTTCTGTACTTATTCAAAACCGTCTTTATCCCCTGGGCAAGTGATCTCTCTTCTCCTTCTTTCAAGGAAAGCATCGTCTGAAAATGGCGCCGGGGATAGAGGTGGACTTCGTAAGGAAACCTGGCGTAAAAAGGAACAAAGGCGAGAAAATCCTCGTTCTGCCAGATGATTCTTTCCCCAAACTCCTTCTCCTTTTCCATCACCCGACAGAAAAGGCATTCATCTTTTTCCTCGTAATGCTTTCTGGCGTTTTCCAGCGATCGGCGGGGAAGTGGCGGTACGAACGGGAAGGCATAAAGCTGCCCATGAGGGTGATCCAGGGTGACTCCGATCTCCCGTCCCCGGTTTTCGAATATATATACGTAATCGATGAATTCCTCTTTCGAAAGATCCGCAAACCTGTCCCGCCAGACCGTTACCAGATCGTCCAATCTATCCAGACTCAATTCCGCCGGTGGAACATCGTGGTCCGAAGAGTAGAGTATTACCTCACAGACTCCCCGGTTTTCCCGTACCTTATAAAGTGAGTCCCCCTCCAGATTGGGTTCCTCCGGGTCCCGCTCGAGCGCGGGAAACCTGTTCTCGAAGGTAACGATGTAATAATCGTCCTGAGGCACCTCCAGCACGCCAGGACAGAGCGGACAACTATCCTCCGGCAAAACGGGTCGGTCCTGTCTTTTATCCGAGATGATGTTCCAGCGTCTCAGTATCGGGTTCCAGCGCAGTTCCGGCATCATTCCCCCTTAATATCGGAGCTTTTCTCGTAGTACACAATTATCCTTCCGTCGTCCTTCTCGCATTTCTTCTTTTTCAAACCATCAATTTTCTTCTCTTCGTTGGGGGTATTCATATTCTAAACCTCTATATTACTTCAACTTTTTCTCCAGTAATGTCTCAACTCAGTTTTACCAGCGCTCAAACTTACCCTTGAATCAATTAAACTTATCGTCAATCATTCAGCTCTAAATTCAATCACGGTCCGCGTTTCATACTGCTCACCCGGCCTGATCACCGGATCGGGGAAGTTCTCCTGGTTCGGAGCGTTAGGAAAGTTCCCTGGCTCGAGACAGAGTCCGGCCCGTGGACCATAAGTAGCGCCAGATTTTCCGGTTAACCCTTCTTCCAGGTAATTGCCCGAGTAAACCTGTAACCCCGGTCGGTCGGTCTTTAGTTCAAGAGAAACCCCCGAAGTCGGCGAAATGATCTCCGCCGCGGGGCCCGGGCCCTCTTCCAGGACGAAATTATGATCGTAGCCTTCTCCGTACTCCAGCTGATGACTTTTTTTACCCAACCCGATTCCAATTCGCCGCGGTTCTCGGAAGTCGAAGGGCGTCCCTTCGACCGATTTGGTTTTTCCGAAAGGAATTCCTTCCGAATCTACCGGAGTAAATCTTTCCGCATTTACGGTCAACCGGTAATCGTTTATCTTATTATTCATCCCTGATAGATTGTAGTAGTTATGTTGAGAAATATTAACTATCGTTGGGCGGTCGGTAGTAGCTTCAAAGGTAAATTGGAACTCGTTCTCGTCGGTTAACAAGTAAGTCGCTCTGACTCTCAAGTTCCCCGGGTAACCCTCTTCGCCGTCCTCGCTATGGTAAAACATTACCACCGCTGGCCCACGATCCGTTTCTTCAGGTTTCGCCCGCCAGACCCGTTTGTCGAACCCGAACTGACCACCGTGTAGATGATGATCACCCTCATTCCGGGTGAGCTGGTAAGACGAGCCATCCAGGCTAAACTTGCCCCCTTCTATCCTGTTGGCGTATCGGCCGACGATCGCCCCGAAGTAGTACTCATCCTCCAGGTAGCTCTCCAGATCGTCAAACCCGAGTACTACATCGATCGGCTCTCCCTCCGGGTCAGGAACCTTCAGCGAGGTCACCCGCCCGCCGTAGTCGGTAACTTCCAGAGCGGCTTCCTGGTCGTTGGTCAGCCTGTAAAGGGCTATCGGCTCTCCGTTATGTTCGCCCCAGCGTCTGGACTCGATCAAGTTTTTATACCCCGCTGAAACTACTGGTCAAGATAATCGCGTTTCCATTAGTTCGTTAAATAGTCAGGAATATATTCGCTCTCTGCCGCAAGTAATTCTTCCGCCATATCTCTTATCCTCGAGGGAGTAGAGACTGCCGCCGTAAGTGGATCCAGCATGAAAGCACGAATGCCTTTTTCCCTGTCCTCGTTCAGGATCGAGTCAACGGTTAGCTTGTGGACGGTCATATTGGAGCGATTCAACCCCGCGAGCTGCTCAGGTAGAGTGCCAAATCTACAGGGGTGGAAGCCGCCTCCGTCCACGAGCGTTTTTACTTCTACGATTCCGTCATCCGGCAGGTTGTCTATTAACCCATTATTTGGGAAATTGCCGAATATTACTGTCTCCTGGCCGGTTTCGTGCGCTTCTATAATATAAGAACCGTACTCGTGACTCCTCTCTTTTGGGTCGAAATCCTCGAGACCGGGCGTTCCTACCATAAGCTCTTCCGCTATTTCTTCCCCCTTTACCCATCTCCTTCGGAATTCATCAAGTTTTTTCCGCCAATCCGGCCAGTTTCTGGAATAAAAACCGCTCTCTCCCCGATATCCTTCCCGACAGTACTTATCGATCAGGTCCGGATCCTTTCGAAAATACGGGAGGTACTCGGAGAAATGACCGCTGGATTCAGTGACGAAGTAACCAAACTCTTTCATCATCTCGAATCTTATCGGGTCCTGTTCGTATATTTCGGGCACTTCGGCTTTTCTCAGAAGTTCAGGATAGAGGTCCCGTCCTTCGTGCTCGAGATTCGTAAACCAGCTCATGTGGTTTATCCCAGCGCACTCCCATTCCAGTTCTTCATAGGGAACTTCCAGGTAATCCGCCAGCTGCCTGGAGGTACCCTGAACTGAATGGCAGAGCCCGACTACTTCCATATTCGAAGCCTTGTTTGCAGACATAGTCATCATGTGCATCGGGTTAGTGTAGTTCAATACCAGAGCATCAGGGCAAAGCTTCTCCGCGTCCTCCAGAATATCAAGCCACGCAGGGATCGTCCGGAAGGCCTTCATAATTCCACCCGGTCCAGTTGTGTCACCTATGCATTGATCTACGCCGTACTTCTTTGGAATTTCGTAGTCCTCCCTGACGTTCTCCATTCCGGCAACCTCGATTGTATTGATCAGGTAGTCGCTTTCTGGCAGGAGATTCTCGCTTTCCGTGGAAGCAGTGACTTCCCAGTTGGAACCAGTTTCTGAAATCAGCTTTTCGGCCATCTTTTTCGAAAGGTCCAGCCTTTTCTCGTCGGTATCGACGAGGGCGAAATCCCCTTCCGGCAGCTTTTCGGATAGGGTTATATCACGGATCCAGGCATTCGTGAAGAAGCTACCGGCACCAATTATCGTAACCTTTGGTCCAGTCATCTGGATCAATCAGCCTCCCTCGCCTCGAAAAAATAGTTTTTCGAAATTTTTCTTCAGATTGTTTCTGGTAGGGTTCTCCGGTCTCAGTCCCTTGCCATCGGTTTTTGAACTACTTCTCCTTGAAAACCATTACACCGAATCCTTCCACTTCCGTGCTGCCGGTGAAGGTTTCCGATCTGATCAAATCCCTGAATTCCCCGTCTAGCTGTAAGGATTTCGGTTCGGACGAATGGTTTAGCACGAAAACCAGTTCTTCATCGTTAAGTGGATCAATTCTCTTTCTAACTTCGACCTCTTTTTCACCCGTAAAAATCTGTTCCAGGCCGGACTCTTCCAGCAGGCCTGAAACCAAGTCCCGGTAGAAACCCTCTTCCCCGGAAAGACCGACGTAATAAGCTACTCCCCCACCGTAGTCGTTTCTGGAGATCCCCGTGAAACCTTTGTCAGCGGGCCAGCCCGTCTCGTAGTCGGCCATAGATTTCGCTTCTTTCGTCTCTATACAGTCCACCCAGTCAACTGCGCGATAGGACTTCCCTTGTCCTCGAAAGTCGGTCAGAGTTACCTCCGGTTTTTCCTTTATGGGGGTAAATTCGTGAATCTCTATCCCGAATAGCTCGGACAATCTTCCCGGAAAAGTTCTATCCGTGACATGGTTATCGAAATCCTTAATTCCTGACCTGTAAGTACCAACCAGGTGTCCACCATCCTTCACGAATTCCTCGAACTTCGATTCCAGGAACTGGTCGGCCATCGGCATAATTGGAACTAGCAACAGGTCAAGCCCGCTCAGGACGCTATTTCTTGATACGAATTTTACGTTTACGTTGGCCTCGAAAAGTGCCCGGTAGTAGTTCATGATTTCCTCTTTGTAATCGATCGGCGAGTGGTAGCGATATGTTTCCATGCTCCAGTTTTGCTCGAAAGAATAGTAGATACCCACGTTAGCGTCCACCACGGTACCGTCGATCTCCTCCTCTAGTTCAACGAGTTCCTCACCTACGGATTTTATTTCCTGGTAACCGGGACTTTTCCGGGAACCGTCGTGTTGTAGTACTCCGCCGTGGAACTGTTCATCTCCAAACCTGCAGGGTCGCCAGCGGAAATAAATTATCCCGTCAGCACCGTGAGCTATCGAATGATAGGTCCACATTCTAGTCTCGCCGGGACGTGGTGCTGGTGTGAGTTCGTCCCTGGTGAGATAGCTGCACTGTTGTTCCATTACCCAGAACGGCTTGTCCTTGAACCCGTAGGTCAGGTCATGGCCTGCGCTGACTTCCTCGTAGGATTCGCGGATCTCCGTCGGGTAGTGATCCCAGGTCGCCAGGTCGAGGTCATCGGCCATATCAAAGTGGTCAAAGTTGGGGAAGTGAGGCATGAAGTTATGGCAGACCCACTGATCCCCCGCCTCCTTCCGGAGCAGGTCGGCCTGCAACTTATTGTACTCCACGGTCGATTTGGAGAAAAACCTCTTGTAATCTAGGTGTAAAGAAGGATTTGGTCCTTTGCGAGGGTTGTCGTTTGGAAGCGGAATTTGATCCCAGTCAGTGTACTCGTGACTCCAGAATACCGTCCCCCAGCGGCGGTTTAGTTCATCGAGGTTTCCGTATTTCTTACGGAGCCAGGTATGGAACTTTCCCCGACAATCATCGCAGTAGCAGACGGGGTGGCCCAGTTCGTTATCGGTCTGCCAGCCGATAACGCGGTCGTCTTCCCCGTACCTTTCGGCCATATTTGATACTATCTTCTTCGTATATTCCCGATAAACCTCGCTGTTTACACAGTAATGCCTGCGATGGCCTGGCTTCAGTTCTTGCTTGTCCTTGTTAACCGCTAGAACATTCGGATGCTTTTCCGTCAACCAGGGTGGCGGAGCTGCCGTGGGTGTACCAAGAACGACTTCCAAGCCATAATTCGCCAGGATATTTATCGCCCGGTCCAACCATGAGAAGTCCAAATTTCCTTCAGTTTCTTCAATCTTCGACCAGGCAAACTCGGCCAGACGGACGGTATCAAACCCCGCCTCCTGCATCATTTTGGCGTCCGTACTCCACCTGTCTTCAGGCCAGTGTTCCGGGTAGTAATCAACTCCAAAATGCATAAGGTACCTCCTGTAGTTACGCTTTTACTTGCTCGCTCCCATCATTAAACCCTGGATAAAGTAGCGCTGGAAGAGAAGAAATACGATTAGCGGAACGGCAGCGGCAATAAGCGAACCGGCTGAAATGATATTCCATTTCGATAGGTACTCTCCCTGCAGGGAAACAAGACCTACCGTAACGGGTCGGAGGTTGTCACTGGCGAGAAGAACCAGGCCCCAGAGGTAATCATTCCAGATCCAGGTAAATTCAAGGATACCAAGAGCAGCCAGAGCGGGTTTTGTCAGCGGAAGTACTATCTGGAGAAATATTCTAAATTCACTGCTTCCGTCAACCCTAGCTGCGTCAAGTAGATCAGTCGGAATTGTTCGGATAAAGTTTCTGAGGAAGAAGATACAGAAACCCATCTGAAATGAGATATGAAATAAAATTACTGCCAAATAGGTGTCGTATAGTCCTATGAGATTGGATATTCTAAATACTGGAAACATCATCATTTGAAACGGGATCATATTTCCGGCGATGAATATTCCCAGAATTAGTTTATTGTACTTGAACCGGTATTTTGCCAGGGCAAATCCACCGAGGGCGGAGAAGAAAAGTGCTCCGATCACTGACGGAACTGTTATGATAAAACTGTTGAGGAAGTATCTGGACATTCCCCCCTGGTTCCAGGCTTCGAGGAAATACTTGAAGGTAAAGTTATCCGGGAGGTTCCACCAGTATACGTCCTGAACGACCTCCGACATAGACTTGAAAGCGGTGGTTCCGGCGATAAATAGTGGAAACAGCCAGATGAGGGATATCACGATCGCTATTAAGTAAAAAGACCCAACCCAGAGTATCCTTTTTTTGGACATCAGTATTCGACCTCGGTTTTAAATATCTGATATAGGTAGATAAAGACGAACAGGAGTATTATCAGGAATAATACGACTGCCAGTGTCGAAGCGTAACCCATGCTGTAGTTTTTGAACCCTTCTACGTACATATAATTTGCCAGCACTTCGGATGATCGAAACGGTCCGCCACGAGTCATGACATTCACTATCGCAAACATTCGCAGCGATTGGATTATCGTTACTGCTACAGCGATTATTGTGGCTGGCTTTAACAGTGGAAGGATAACCTTCCAGAACCTCTGCCATTTGTTCGCTCCGTCGACCTTTGCCGCTTCCATTACCTCAGTAGGAACGTTTTGAAGTCCAGCCAAAAACAGAACCATGGTGTAAGCAGTTTGGGGCCAGCAGCCCACCACAATCAGGGAGTAGGTGACTATATCCGAGTTGCTCAACCAGGCTACCGTAAGTTCTCCCAGGCCCAGCGCCTTCAGGGTAACGTTAATTGCCCCGTACTTTGGCTGATATATCCAAGTCCATATTTGAGATAGAACGACGAAAGATAGTGTTAAGGGCAGGTAAATTGCCGTCTTGAAGATTTTTACGCCGGGCAACTTTCTATTGAAAAATAGTGCAAAAACCAGGCCCAGCGGAAGTGGAACCAGTACGTAAATAAACAACCACTTTATATTATTGAAGAGGGCAGTATAGAATGTGGGATCGTTAAGCAAGTCTACGTAATTGCCTAACCCAATGAAGGTTGGTGCGGTTAGGCCGTCCCACTGGGTAAAACTGAGAAATATCGTGTAAAATATCGGCGCTATTACCCAGATAGCGTAAAGTATTACCGGAATCAGTAGAAACTTAAATGGTGCAAATTTTCGTTTATTCATGATATTAAAGGGAAGGGGAGATCAATCCTCCCCTTCCCAAAATTTTAGGCTTAAGTGCTATTCAAAAACTTTCTTCCTTTCTGCTTCGAGGGATCTGAGAATCTGATCTATTTGGCCCGGTTTGGCCATAAATTTGACGAACTGATCCATCGCCTTATCCGCCATGGCAGGCTTGGTGTCACGGTCGTAGAATTGTGTTACTTTGTCTGACCGATTTATCATCTGTAGGCCTTTCTGGACCATGGGATCGTAATTCTCGGGCTCGATGTTCTTGTTAGCGGCTATCCTGTTCAATTTCTTAGCGAAGAACCATTGAGCATCCCTGGTTGCCAGGAAGTGCATGAACTTTTTAGCGGCTTCCGGGTGGGGAGCGTTCTTCGGTATCATGTATCCGTCAGTCGGAGTCTCTTCTGCTATTGGAACGCTGGCATCTATGATCGGGAACCGGAAGAATCCAAGGTCCTCTTTGATCTTTTCATCGGATACCACGTCCTGAATGAATTGACCCATGAGGTACATTCCGGCTTCCTTGTTGAACAGAAACTTTGCCCCTTCTTGCCAGGAGTACGAGCTGTGGTTCTCGATGAAGTAGCCCTTGTCGATAAGTTCCTTCCAGTGTTCGAAAACCTTCCGGACTTTTTCAGAATCGTAACTTACCTCTCCCTTCATCAGTTTCATGTGGAAATCGGCGCCATTTACTCTGAGATTGAGATAGTCAAACCAGCCGGCGGCTGTCCACCGGAACTTTGACCCGATTGTTATTGGCGTATAATCGTTTTCCTTTAGCTCTTTGCAGACATCCAGGAATTGGTTCCAGGTAATTGGTTCTTCGAGGTTTAGTTCGTTGAACACTGATTTTCTATACCAGAATCCCCACCAGTACCAGGATTGAGGTAAAAAGTAAGTTTCCCCTTCAAACTGAGAAATGGATTTAAAGGCCCGAGGAAAGTAATCTTCGAAGCTCTTTCCTTCGCCCCAGATGTCATCCAGGGGCATCATAAGACCCTTGTCGACGAATGTATTAGCACGTTCACCTGCAAACCACGTTACGATGTCGGGGCTTGCCTTCTTGGAAGGTAGCCACGTTCTGATTAAGGTTTTGTAATCCTCGTGGGGGTACGTATTGATCGTTACTGCGTAATCGGGGTTTGCCTCTTCAAATTCGGCTACGAGTTGTTTTAGTGTCTCCTTGGGTGCCGGGTCCGCCATGTAAGAGTTAATGACCACTTTTTTTTCTGCTCCCAGTGTGGCCAAGCTAATCCCCATAATAAACGAAATGACCAAGAGAGTAACTACAAAGCTGCTTGTAAGTCTTTTCATGATATACCTCCGTGTATTTTTCTGCTCCTATTGCTTAACCCTCGTAAAACTGGTCAAACGAATTATCCCGAGTATCACCTCCATGTAAATTTTAGGTACTCTGACGACTCACGAGTTCAGTTTCTAGCTTTATTTTTTGTAATTCCGTAACGTTTTCCTCATGGCCGATTAAGGTCTTGAGTGTTTTGAAGGCCTTCTTGCCCATCTTTTTTTTAGGAATTCTTACCGTTGTTAAGGGAACCTCCAAGCAGGTTGCAAAGAATATGTCGTCGTAACCGACTACCGCTAGATCGTCCGATATCTTCAGTCCTTCGTCTCTTGCTGCTTTAATCACGCCCAGAGCGACGAAATCACTGTAACAAAGAACCGCCGTCGGGCTGGGCGTTTTTGCTAAAAGATTTTTAGCGGTTTCGTATCCATGTTCTATCATGACATTGTCTTCCAGGATGAAAGATTCGTTAATGGATAGGCCGTGGTTTTTCATGGCCTGACGATAACCTCTCAACCTTTCCTTCGAGCTTGATATATGGGACGGCCCGTTTATCAGTGCTATCCTTTCGTGTCCCTTTTCTATTAGGTGGTTGACAGCGGTTTTAGCGCCTTTAACGTCGTCAGTGACGACGTAATGCGTCTCAAGATCGTCGAAGTGGCGACCGAGCAGGACAAAAGGTAGGTCCGAATTTCTCAGATCCATGATGGTTTGGTCGTTCGTCTGAACCGGCGAGATTAACAAACCATCTACCTGCTCCGCCAGTGCCGTTTGGATGGCTGATTGTTCGTTTTCGTATTTCTCGTCCGTATCCTGGACTATTATACTGTAACCATCTTCCCTGGCGGATTTCTCTATCCCTTTTAGAAGTGCGGAAAAGAAAGGGTTTAGAATGTCAGCTACTATGACACCCAGAGTGGAGGTCTTACTGGAACGTAACCCCTTGGCAAACCTGTTTGGTTGATAATTTAATTCTTCAGCTATTTGAAGAATTTCTTTTTTGGTCTGGGGGTTAATGTCGGGTTTGTCGTTTAAGGCTCTTGAAACGGTATTGATCGAAACTCCAGCCTCCTCAGCTACATCTTCCATCGTCACCCGATCCAATTTATTTACCCTCCTTTCCGTTAACGTTACCGTAAACCTTACCGTTAACGTGCACGATCAATATAACATAACTAAAATACTTTGTCAAGGTCTGGAATTTTTGATTAAATAGGGAGTGTTTTAGGTTATTAACTCACTCTGAATAGTTTGCACTCAGTTCTTTCACCATCTTTGTATATCATTGTTTTGTCCTCCTATGCCTCCTGCCTCTTACCTGGCAACTGATTTAACCTTAAAATTCTACCAGTAGACAAAATCCCGGAAGCCAGGTAAGAGGCAGGAGGCTTGAACCAAAAAATATGGTGATTCTTTGTGACCTTCACCTTACTTCCGAATAGTAGTGAAAGAACTGAGTTGCAATAAAAACTAATCTAAACTAGTTCAATTGATTCCTGGATTAGATTAGTGGAAAATAATAGAACGAGAAGTTTTGTGGAGTAATTCAAATTTATACTTCCGTCCAGCGTTCTTCCTTTGCTGACTGCTTGATAGCGTCCAGAACTCTGGCTTGATTAATACTATCTTCCTTTGTAACCATGGGTTTTCTATCTTTGGATACTGCATTTACTAGTTCGTCCACCTCCAGAGCGTATTCATTTACGCCCTCCAGCGTTTCGATTACCGTTGAATTGTCCTGTTCTATTTCCACGTTGAGACGCTTGTACTGCCCGGGACCGTAAGCGTTTGAAGCCCTGATTCTCCCATTTTTGCTTACCACCTCGTAGTTTGCCCGTTTACTAAGGAGAAAGCTGCTATCCAGAGTGGCTGTCTTTCCGTCAGGGAATTCCAGTATGGCCTGTGTCTCCGCTTCAGCCGAATGATCCGAGTGTTTTCTATCCCTTGCAAAGACTCTATTCGGTTCTTCGTCAAAGAGGTAACGCACGGTGTTGACGGAATAAGTTCCCAGATCCATCAGGCTACCTCCGCCCATCTCCTTTTTCCACCTTATATCGTCCTCCCGGTCCTGTGCCACTAAGGGGAATGAAAAAGCGCCGCGGAAAAAGGTTGGTTCGCCGATTTCCCCTTCCTGAAGAAGCTCCTTGACCCGAAGAACCTGTGGATGGAATCTGTACATAAAACCTTCCATCAGCTTAACCCCATGTTCATCGGCCACTTCGAACATTTCCCTGACTTCTTTTGAATTAAGCCCGAGGGGCTTCTCGCACAGAACGTGTTTCCCCTTTTTCGCTGATTCGATTGTCCACTTGTGATGGAGATGGTTGGGTAGTGGAATATAGACGAACTCGACTTTGGGGTCGTCAAGGAGTGACTTGTAGGATCCGTAGCTCTCCGGGATATCGAACTTTTCGGCGAATCTTTGCGCCTTACTGCCGGCGCGTGAGCCTACTGCGTATAGCTCGGAATTCTTCGAATCCCTTATTCCAGGAACAAGGGCTTTTCCTGCGATGTTCGCAGTGCCAAGTATTCCCCATTTTGCTTTACCTTTGGAAATCATTATACGAAATAGCACCTCCTGAACATTAAAATTACCAATGGCCAGGACGTAAAAATAAACCACCTAACAGATGGTTGTTTGGATCTTAAACCACATAACCATTTTCTTGAACGTTCGTCGGATATGAAAACCCTGAACTCCAAACCTCTGACTAGTTTTATCCCTTAACGGAACCGGCGAGCAAACCCTTGATAAAGTACCGCCCCATGAAAATATAGATGAGCAAAACCGGCAGGGCTGCCAACAGGGAGCCAGCCATCGGCAAGTTCCAGTTAACTGCCTGCCCACCGGCCAGCTGAGCCAGACCAACAGTTATCGGGTTGGCGGAATGGCCAGTTAAAGTGATTCCCCATAAGAATTCGTTCCATATCTGGGTAAACTGCCAGATTATCACGACTACAAAGCCTGGAATCGAAAGTGGCAACATTATCCGTCGGTAAATGCCAAAGAACCCCGCCCCGTCCATTTGAGCCGACTCGATCATAGATTCCGGAATTCGGGCATAGAAGTTTCGAAATATAAGGGAGGTTATCGGGATGCCGTAAACAATGTGAGCGAGGGCAAGTCCCGGTATACCTCCGTAAAGCCCGAGTTGTCTCAACACCCGGAACAACGGGATCAAAATTATCTGATAAGGAATAAACATGCCGAACAATACCAGTGTAAAAACGATCTCGTTACCGGGGAACTTCCACTTCGAAAACACGTAGCCGTTCAGCGATCCGATAATCGCCGAAATGATAGTGGCAGAGACGGTGAGATAGACGCTATTCATAAAGTTTGGGCCCAGCTTCTTGTAAGCCTCGGCGAAACTGCCCCAGTTTATATCTCCAGGAGGCTGCCATGCGGTGGCTAGACTAATATTTGCCGGGTGTTTAAGAGCCGTAATTATCGTCATATAGATAGGCATGATGTATATGAGGGCAAAGAGCAGGAGAGCAGTGTATATTACCACTTTACCCCAGTCCAGTTCTTTTAACATTTATGCCCTCCTTTCCCGGTAAGCGCTGATCAGGTAAGGTACGATAAATACCGCGACCAGTAAAAATAGTACGACAGCAATTGCTGCTCCTTTGGCGAAGTTGTTGGCTCTGAATGTAGTTAAGTACATCAGAACGGCTGGATGACTGGTTTGCGCGTTATCGGGCCCTGTCATGGCGAATATCAGGGCAAACATCTTCAGTGAAATATGGGCCAGGATGATGATAGCGCTCATGGTCATCGGTTTAAGAATTGGTATCGCCACGTTGAAGTAGTACTGGAATTGGTTGGCACCGTCAAGCCGGGCAGCTTCTCTTAGATCTTCGGAAATCCCTCTTAGACCGGCGAGGTATAGAGCCATGGTATAGCCGGAATATTGCCATATAGCGGTAATTATTATACCTATAGCGGCTAGGTTGAAGCCGTGCTGCTCGGGCGTCGGAAGGATTTCTGGAGTAAACCTTGCTCCCCAGAATGCCCAGAGAAAAAGTATTCCGGTCGGGATTAGACTAAATAACCCTTTATTTTTCAACCCTCTTCTCCATTGGCGAAAAGCTATGAATAGGAAAACCCCCCCAACGACTATCGCCGTGATTTGGGGAAGGTTTTGCCAGTTGAAGTTAAGAATGGATCGTCTGCTGTTCAACCAGCGAAAACCGAACCCGGGGAGACCTACCAGCTCGGGCAACTTGTTCACTCCACCCCGGGGAGCTAGGAGCCAGCGCCAGATGGTTCCCGTAACTATAAAGGATAGGGACATGGGATAAAGGAAAATTGTTCTGAATACGCTTTCCCCTTTTGGTCCTCTGTCAAGCAATATGGCCAGGATCAAGCCGATACCCAGTGCTCCCGAAACGAGAAACACCGTATAGAATATTGCGTTCACCAGATCCTGTCTGAACCTCGAATTTAGAAACCCGGAAAATAGTTCTCCGTAGTTCTTCAGCCCGATCAAGTTTATCTCCGGGTTTTCTGCCAGGGCCGCCCCTTGACCCCAGTCCGTGAGAGAAACGTAAACAGTCTGCCCGATAAATCCGTAGACAAAGATCCCAATTAGGATTAACGAAGGCAAAAGCATCATCAGGGCAACCGTCTTGTCACTGTTGAACTTCATTACTCAACACCTGTATAGAGAAAAGAAGCCCGAGGTTGTCCCCGGGCTTCTCTGAAATTGGTCTTACTGAATGCCGTTCTGCTTCGCAATTGCCTGGGCGGCGTTAGCTGCCCTTTCCGGGTCTCTGCTGTCCAGGAAGATTTCCATAACGTCGGCGAAAGCGTTCATGAAACCTTCGTTGGCAACTGCACCGTGTGCTAAACTTCCGACCAACCTATCGGAGCTGAAGTCCTCCGCGGCCGACTGCGAGTAGACGCTGTATTTGGAGAGATCACTGTCCAATCTCGGCGAGATCGAGCCCTTCAGCGGATTGAATGTGTCAGATCCTTCTTTCGAACCCAGTAGTTTCAAGAAAGCTATAGTGTTTTCCCTGTTTGGTGCTCCTTTGGGCAGGCCGAACGAGTCGGAGAGCAGCATAAATTCTCCCTCAGTTCCTGGGGAAGCAGCCCAGCCAAAGCCTTCTTTCGGCTCGAGTTCCAGGGTGGTGTCCATATAACCTGCTGCCCAGTCACCCATGACATTAAAGGCTGCGTCTCCTTCCACTACCAGGTCGGTGGCTTGCTGCCAGGAGAGAGAAGAGTAGTCGTCGTTCACGTATTCCATAATTTCGTCCAGCTTTTCCCAGACGGCAACTCCTTCCTCGCTGTTGAACGCCAGTTCTCCTTCCCATAAAGCTTCCCATTTATCCGGGCCGAGGACGTCAAGTGCGACGGATTCCCAGAGGTGGTTGACTGTCCAGTTTTGTCCCAGGGCCAGCGGGGTTACGCCGTTTTCTTCCAGTTCGGGAGCGATTTCCAGGAATTCGTCCCAGCTGTTCGGGACTTCAATTCCCCACTCGTCCAGGTTATCCGGAATATACCACATTACGTTCGACCTGTGAATCGTAATTGGTACGGACCAGATCCCTTCTTCCGTGCTGATCAGGTCTATCAGTTCGTCGGGAAAGGCGTCCATCCAGCCCTCTTCTTTGAAGAGGAAAGTAAGGTCTTCCATTCTGTCTGCCGTTACCCACGTACCAATGAGTTCCTGACCGGCGTGAACCTGAAAGCTGTCCGGTGGGTTTCCGCCAAGCATCCGGGTTTTGAGTACGGCCTTTGCATTTACGCCCGATCCACCGGTGACGGTCGCGTTTATGACTTCTACGTCAGGATATTTTTCCTCGTAAAGGTCAATTAGCGCTTGGAGTGCCGGGCCTTCGTCTCCGGCCCACCAGGAAAAAATTTCGAGTTCTCCTGACAATTCGTCTTCGTGTGAAGTCGCTGCTACTGAAAGCGAAGTGCCCAGTAAGCCGACGACCAGAATTGAAATTACAGCTAGAATTATAGTTTTTCGGTTTAACATTTTTCCCCTCCTTGTAGTTGGGAAATTAGTGGTTAAATGGACCAGCTTCTGTAGAGATTTCTCACCTCCCGAATTCAGTGTTTTGGTTTTCCATTAATACCGAGAAATTGTCCGGGTCGAGTAAAAGGTGATTAAAGTGATTTATTACCGCTCCTCGGGTGGCCGACCTGTCCCTGTCCATTGGCTTTTTGATCCGTATCTTTTCAAGCCCCATGGTCTTCTCCAGGCTTGAGGTAAAAGATTCCAGTTCAGTCATCACTTCGTCGGTTATTTCCGGGAAGGCATCCATGTCGACGATTATCAATGATGGGCTAAAGACGAACACGAGATCTTTTATTTTTTGCTTTATAGCCCTGGTTATAGAATCAGGAACGGATAACCCGTCGTTATCCTCCAGTTTGTCGTTGACGAAACTCTCCAGACAGTTATCGTTGCCGCAGTTTGTCGGTGGGAGGTCTGAATCCTCTGAAGTTACGGACATGTGGCCAAATTCGCCGGCACTTCCTCCCGCACCCCGGCATATCTCTCCACCAACAGCTATACTTCCGCCAATACGGACTGTTGGCTGTCTTTTACCGCTCAATCTTGCGCCAAAGTAAATTGCCACGTGCCGGCTATCAGTGATAGGTTCGATTCGATCCAGTTCGGAGAGTAATTGAAGATCCACGTCGTTTCCAAAGCTTGTGGGAAATTCCAGCTCTTCCTCGAGAGGGTTTTTCAATTTGATGTCACTGGAACTATCAAACCTGCTAAAGGGGCGAAACTTTCCGTTTTTAACAATCCCGGAAGTGGCTATCCCGGCTCCGATAATCGAGTTTTCGGCTATCTCCTGGTGATAAACGAGGTCTTTAAACTCTAGAGAGATTTTTTTGGCAATGTAGCCGGCGGGATCTTGCTGAAGGTCGTCCATATCCATATAACTTCCTTTGGTTGCTATCATCCGCCGGGAAAGATCGTATATTGCCAGTTTCAGGTCGGGGATTTCCAAATCTACTCCCAGGCCGTAGATCGAATTGTTGTTTAGCCCGTATTTCCTCGGTTTTCTTCCCGTGGGTATATCTTTTCTGCCCTTTTCAGTTATTAGTTTTCTCGAACTTAATCCCGTCAGAGCTTTTGTCACCGTAGGGGTGCTCAGGCCGGTTTTTTTAGAAAGTTCCTTTTTCGTCATTGCAGAGTCAAGGTATAGCTCTCTGAAAACTCTCAACTGATTTAGGGTTTTGCTACGTCTCTTATTTGCCATATCGCCCCTGGTAGAAAGTTATCAAAAACTTTTTTAAAAGTCCTAAATTAAACTTGAGTTTAAATGACTAAAAACTCCTATGTCTTCATTTTATCGGGAAATATAGTTTTGTCAAGAAATTAATTAAAATTTTAGGAAAACTTCTTTTACAAAGGAGCACCGGTCTCATGGAATCAACTTTAATCATACCTTTGCTTTACCAAGGCATGCCGAGAAAGCCCCATAGCTTGCTTCAGGGATGAATCGGCTTGTTGTTGGTCCAGCAGTCAATCGAGCAGGATTCCTCAATTTTTACCAGAATGCGAGATCAACGTTAGGTTGCTTACATGCTTTCTCAAGGGGGATGTCCTCGATTGACTGCTGGGTCATTTTTTGTAAAAGACCGAAAAAACTACTTAAAGAAGCTTTTCTACAAGCCCCGTTCCTTGGGGCGGGGTTCTTGACTGTCTGAAATGGGAGATTTGGTAAATGGTTTGAACTATGCTATAATGATTCTGGAATGTGAACATGTCCAAAACGAACTGACAGGGTAGCTTTTTAAATTCTACATTTCGTCCAGGGCCGTGGGGACATTTCCCCTGAACCGCTAATAGGGGGGACAAATGGAAATTTATAGCCTTTCCGAGTGGGATCTGAGAAAGTTAGTCAACAACCTAGCCGAGGACAATTACATCTTTCTTCCGGTTTTTTGTCAACAGCGAGAGGGTCCCAGAAGTCGATGGGAATTCGTTCGCTGGGACCCCCAAACAACCCATTTTCAGTTGAACTGTCGGAGAACTGACGCCCTGTGTTATGATTTCTTCTTCCCCCCAAATAACGTACTCCATACCTTTCCTGAAGGTCAGCCTGGAGAAGAAGGAAAAGGTATAGCTCTGCTGGGTTACAAGTCGTGTGACATAGAAGCCCTGAAGATACTCGACAGGGCGTTTGAGCAGGGCGCAATGTCTTACCCTTTTTACGAGAAACGGAGAGAGGAGACGACAATAATTTCCTGTGACTGTCTTGAGATTGCCGACCCCTGTTTCTGTAACAAAGTCGGGGGACAGCCGTATCCCGAGTCCGGGTTCGATTTGAACGTTTCGACTTTGCCCCATTACGGTGATATGCTAGTAGAGGTAGGCGAAGATTCCATAAAGGGCCACGAAATAGCTGACCGTTACGATCACCTTCTCACCGAGGCCACGGACAAGCAGTTAGAGTTGCGGAAAGCTCATAGGGAAAAGATGATGAAGAAAACTGAGGAAAAGAATGCCTACTTTGAAGTGGAACCCGAAGTCGGGGAAGTTCCGCGAGATGCTCCCTTCTGGGAGAAGTACTCCACAAAGAACCGTTACTGTACGGCTTTTACCCTTGCCTGTCCGACATCCCTGGCCCTGCACAATATTCGGGAAGAAGGTGAGGGAAATTCTGTCAAGGATAAGGTTTGGGACTCTGCCACCACCAAGGATATTCACCACGAGCTACACTCGGATGACCCAACTGATAGCCGATTGAAGGAAATGTTTTACGATAAATTCCGGAGAGCCTACGAGGAATTTGGCAACTATGGTTGCTCGGGATGTGGGCTCTGTATATCCACGGCGGGCGGAGAAGTAGATATCAGGGACATTATTGCTGACGCCCGTAACTACGTGGAAAGTTAGGGGACCTTTTCTATTCAATAACCCAATAGCCGGATCTTTTATGATCCGGTGTTGTGGTTGATGGAATTGTAAAGCCTTTTTTGGTTTAGATGAGGCCAATTGTTCGATAGACAGGCTTTTCTAAGCCTGATGAGATGGTTGGTTGAAGTGTAGAATTATCTCCTTTGATAAATTCCACGTGGTTACTACCGAAGGTAATTAATCAACGATTCACCCTATATGTACATCAGGGCTCGAAAGACCTGGCTATAGGATGCAATTAAATTATAAAATAGCAGCGTGGGCTCCCATTGTCCGCGCGTTTGGTGAGCCCCCCCAACGTTCTACGGGAGCAGAAAAAGCAGCCCGAGCTCCCACGCTCGGGCGACTATCCGCCGGCAACTTCTCTGTCCGTCGCGGAAGCAGGCCGGGTCCCCGTGCCCGGCCGCTAGGTTCTTATAACCACTTCCAGGTTTACTAACAAAAAGTTCTATTGGGGTCATTTTTCCTCGTCTTTTAAATTTATCTCCTTTCCGCTATCATAGCTGGGAATCGGGGTGAGAAACAGATGATAGGAAAAGTCAGCCCAGAAGGACTAAACAAGTTCGTTTATAGCCGGCTGGGAGCAGTGGACGAGTCCGTTACGGTAGGTCCTGCCTACGGAGAGGATACAGCGGCAATTGATCTGGGTGATCAGGTTCTGGTTATCAATTCGGATCCGATCATTTACGCCGCCGATCGCATAGGAACGCTGGGCGTAAATATAGCAAGCAACGACCTGGCCGCTTCGGGGGCCGAACCGAAATGGATGACGGTTACCTACCTTTTGCCGGATAGTGAGAAAAATTATCTGGATGAGATAACCAGACAGATTGACGATGCCTCGAAGGATTTAGGAATAGCTGTGGTCGGAGGACATTCGGAATACGTTTCCGGTATCGAGAGACCCTTCCTTTCACTTACCTGTTTTGGCCTCACGTATGGCTATATACCCACTGGAGGAGTCAAGCCAGGGGATAAATTAATCCTGACGAAAGGAGCAGGTATAGAGGCAACGGGTATCCTAGCAACCGATTTCCGGAACGAACTTGAAGGACAAGTAGCGGATGAAGAGCTGAAAAAAGGGGCCGAAAGACTGAACCAGCTGAGTGTCCTTCCCGAGGGGTTGATTTTGAAAGATTACGCTACCGGAATGCACGATCCGACGGAAGGAGGAGTGTTAGCCGGGCTGTTTGAGATGGCTTCGGTTTCAGGTCAGGCCTTTGAAGTTGACCGGGATAAAATTGTCGTCAATTCCGATACCGAGAAAATTTGTGAAGCCGCGGGAGTAGACCCGTTGAAGGTATTTGGGTCGGGAGCGTTAATAGCGAGCGTGTCTGAAGGAGAGGTCCAGGAGGCGCTCGACATGGTCAGAAATGACGGAATCAAGGCGTCAGTCATTGGAGAAGCTCGAGTATCGGAGGAACCTAGAATAAGGATGGACGGTGAGGTGGTTGACGAGCCAACCAGGGACCAACTATACGATCTCTGGGACTAAAGGTTTATTTGGTGAGACACTAAGATTATTCCGTTAGTTCGAGTAGATAGTCAACCAGTTCGTGGAGATTTTCAAATCCTTCTTCGGTCCGGGTAAGATGAAGGAACTCCATTCCGGTATTTTCGGCAAACCTTCTATCAACTTCCCTATCACCTACGTACCAGAATTGCCCGCCTCCGATTTCCTCCTTGAGTCTATTGAACAGGTTAGGTTCGGGTTTTATCTCGCGTAGAGACTCTAAATCGGAATCTCGCCCAAGCCAGGCTTCGAAAGTGTCTTCAAGATCGTAAGTCTTGACGAATCGATCAACTACTTCGTCGGGAGAATTGCTTATAACGCCAAGCGAGTAAACCCCCCGAAGTTTCTCCAGGCTATTTACGTCGGGAAACGGTCTAATTTCCCCACTGTCGATCATCTCAAGCTTTTCCGCTACATAGTACTTATCTCTGATTTGCCAGACTTTTTCCGGGGGCGCCGGGAAGTCTCTCACTGTAGCTTCGAATTCCTGGATCCCACCGGGATAGAGTTTTTCTATGTTCTTTCTGGTCAGAGGAATATCCAGCTCTTCCAGAGCTTTTTCAATGGCTCGATCCAGCCAGTCCAGGTTTGTTTCGGAATCCAGAAGGACTCCGTCGAGGTCAAAGATTGCTTTCTTGCTGTTCATTATTTCCCTAAGAGGTTAACTCCTGTGGTTTCTTAGTACAACGGTCCTCTCAACATTTAGCATATCCCTGTATTCGATAGTTCGATAGGCAAATCTTTCCAGACCTGCTATTTGGTTGGTAGAAGCTGGCTAGAGACAACCTACCGGTCCGGCAATGAGTGCTGGACTGCGGCTGATATAGTAAGAATGCGTGCACAATTAAATAAGAGATAGCAGC
Source organism: Candidatus Bipolaricaulota bacterium (assembly GCA_018334915.1). Lineage (GTDB taxonomy): Bacteria > Bipolaricaulota > Bipolaricaulia > M55B111 > M55B111 > JAGXLP01. The sequence goes on along the minus strand of JAGXLB010000011.1, from coordinate 10,829 downwards.
CGGGGCTCCCATTGCCCGCGCGGATTTGGTGAGCACCCCCAACGTTCTACGGGAGCAGAAAAAGCAGGCCGAGCTCCCACGCTCGGGCGAATGGTTTAACACTCTCGGCAATCCGTTCCAATATACCAATAACCCGATAGCCGGATCTTTCTAGATCCGGTGTTGTGGTTGATGGAATTGTAAAGCTTTTTTGGTTTAGCTATCGTTTTTTAGAAGGTTGGTGAGCACCCCCAACGTTCTACGGGAGCAGAAAAAGCAGGCCGAGCTCCCACGCTCGGGCGACTATCCGCCGGCAACTTCTCTGTCCGTCGCGGAAGCAGGCCGGGTCCCCGTGCCCGGCCGGTTGATTCTACCTTCTAGAAAACCTGATTACCGACAACTAGCAAACCAGCCGGATCTCACATACCCCGACGTTTCGAACTACTCCTCTATCTTCCACTCCTGCGACGCATCGGAAGGGCGTGGGAGCCCTCCCTGCTACGGGACCGGAAATAGCAGCCCGGGGTTCCGTGCCTGGCGGAAAATTCATAAATAACCTTTACCCCCGGCAGCGTCCCCTGCTTTATCGAACTTTAATTTTTGATAGTTCCTGGCCCAACAGTTAAGCTTAGTTGGACTTATGTGGTTTTTTGATAATTCTGGAAATTAGAAAGGAGTATGATGTCAGCGAATAAAGAACTAATAATATTTGGTTTGGATGGTGCGACGTTTGACCTTCTTGACCCATGGTTTGATCAGGGTAAATTACCTTTTCTGGAAAGCCTTATCAACCGGGGAGTCCGGGGAGAAATGGCGAGTACTATTCCTCCTCTTACCGGACCGGCCTGGTCTACATTCCAGACTGGCGTCAATCCTGGAAAGCACGGGGTGTTTGATTGGGGAAGTTCCGGTGAAGAAAGTTACGGAGCAGGAATGGTTGACTCCACTTCGATTGAGACCAGGACTATCTGGGAGATTATCGGCGAAGCTGATAAAAAAGTTGGAGCCGTCGGAGTGCCAGTTACTTATCCCCCCAGGAAAATTAACGGTTTCATGACCTCGGGAGTGCTGACGCCCAAAGAAGCCGAGGACTACGTATATCCTTCGAGTCTCCGGAAAGAGATCGAGAAAGTAGTTGATGACTACAGATTTGCCCCGACTCATGCGGAGATGGCGATAAATAACAAGCAGTGGATCGAAGAGTTAAAGGGTTCGATCGCCAACAAGGAACAGGTTGCACATCACCTTCTCTCAACCCAGGAATGGGACGTTTCTATGGTGTACTTTATGGAGACCGATACGGTTAAACACCACCTTTTTCACAAAAATTCCCCGCTGGGTCAGGACGGAGATAACGTAAACGAAGAACCGGTGCTTGAAGTATATAAGAGAGTTGAAAAGGCGGTTAAGAATATCTACGAGTCGACCGCCGACGAGGATACTCACGTGATGATTGTTTCGGATCATGGATTTGGACCGCTTAAGTGGATCTTCAACGTCAACAGCTGGTTGGTTCAGAAGGGTTACATGCAGTTGAAGGACTCGGCCAGTGTAAGAATAAAACGTGCGGCTTCGAATCTCGGGCTGAATCAGAAGAACCTCTATAAAATCGGCGACCTGCTGGGACCACTGGCGAAGGGAAACGAATGGGAGATGGAAGGGTTTAGCGATATTCTGGGAAAGATGTTTTTATCCCTCAGCGACGTCGACTGGGAGAATACAAAGGCCTATTCCCGGGGTGGCGTGACTGGGGCTATAAGATTGAACATAAAAGGACGCGAAAAACACGGCTGTATTAACCCGGAAGATGCCCCCGCCGTGCGCGACGATTTGATGGAGGACCTGAAGGACCTCCAGAACCCCTACAACGGAGAAAACGTCATAGAGAAGGTCATGAAGAACGAGGAGGTCTACGAGGGACCGAGTTCATTACGTGGTCCGGATATTCTCTTCCTGACCAAAAACCTGGAGACCGATACGGGTGGTCTGACTGTATTCAAAACCATGGACGCAATTATTCCGTCGTTCGCCATTACCGGAACCCACAGGATGAACGGCGTGTTCGCGTGTTCCGGACCGAATTACGCTCAACAGTCCAGGGTTGAAGGGTTGGACATTTCTGACCCGGCACCGATCTCCCTTCACACTCTGGGGCTGGAGATTCCTTCCTATATTGACGGTTCTCCGAGGCGGGAGGTATTCTCAGAGGAATTCTGGGTCGAGAATAAGCCTGAATTCTCGGAAGAAAAGCTACCCGGAGCGAAGGAAGGGGAGACTGATGGTGAGCACGATGAAGAGATCAAGGAGCGGCTAAAGGGTCTGGGGTATCTGGCGTAAACTGGTTATTTTCGCCTTTCCGTAGAGGTGACAGGTACTCTCTTACCTTCTGAATTCTCGGATTGATTTGTATTTTCTAATCTAATATTATTTTTCGGATTTTTATATCTGGACCTAATTTGAGTGATTTTATCAAATTCACGCAGAATACCCCGTCCTGTGGACGAGGATGAATGCGTCAGTTTGTAGTTGTTTAGAAATCGCGGTGGCTAAGCCATGAATCGGGCGTAATGCCCCACCCTGTGGGTGGGGATAGCGCGATTCAAGCGATTTCTTTACTACTTCAGTTTGAATTAGCATGGTTTTCCATAAAGGATATTTTACAAGCGGGAATTGGTCCAGCACTCAGATGGGATGCGGGCCCGGGCTCAAGATTTTGACTTAACTGCGATATGGTCTACCATACTTGTTCAGTCAAATAATCTACTTCCAGGTAACTTTTCTGATCTGGGTGCTGGTTGAAAGTTCCGAGAGAGTGAATTGATTTAACTTTTGAACATGGTCCACTGGATGAACCAATTAAAAATTCGAAATAGTGGAAATTTTATCTTGTATTCGGATTTAGAAGCTGGTCTAAAGAAGGAAAATCGTATAACTTAGGTTGGAGGTAGTTATGCCGACGTACGGTGATTTAAACGAGGATCCTCTTGATCGCGAACAGGAGGTAATGTCTTTCTGGGAGGAGGAAGAGGTTTTTCGGAAGAGCCTGAAAGGAACAGAGGGAAACGAAGAATGGGTATTCTACGAGGGTCCGCCCACGGCAAACGGTAAACCCCATTTTGGCCATCTGATGGCCCGGGTTTACAAGGACCTCTTTCCCCGATACAAAACGATGCAGGGCTATCATGTGGAGCGAAAGGGAGGCTGGGATACACACGGTCTTCCGGTAGAGCTCGAGGTTGAGAAGGAACTTGGACTTGAAAACAAAGAAGAGATAGAGGAATACGGAATAGAAAACTTCGTCGAGAAGTGCAAGGAGAGCGTCTGGGAATACAAACAGGAATGGGAGAGGATGATCGAGAGAATGGGGTTCTGGATAGACCTCGACGATCCCTATATTACCTACGAAGACGAATACATTGAGACCCTGTGGTGGGAGTTAAAGAATATCTGGGAGCAGGATCTACTTTACAAGGGTCACAAGGTTCTACCTTACTGTCCCCGGTGCGGAACGGGCCTCTCCTCGCACGAGGTGGCTCAGGGCTACGAGATGACGGAAGACCCTTCCATATTCGTAAAGTTTCCGATAGAGGAAGAAGACGACCTCAGCCTGCTGGCCTGGACGACCACTCCGTGGACCATTCCTTCAAATACTGCTCTCGCTGTTAGTGACGAGCTCTGGTACGCAAAAGTGGAAGTAGAGGGCGAGAAGCTGATAATGGCCAAGGCCCTGCTGGATAAGGTTCTCGGCCCCGATTACGAAATGATAGAGGAATTCAGCGGTGAACAACTTATTGGGCTATCCTACGAGCCTCCGTATGAGCTGTCCGAAGACGAAGACGCTTACCAGGTCTACAATGCGAACTTCGTTACTCTGGATGAAGGAACTGGAATAGTCCATGTAGCCCCTTCTTTTGGTGAAGAAGACGCGGAACTTGGAGAACAGAAGGGCATTCCATTCGTGCAGCCTCTCGATCTAAACGGTGAATTTACCTCTGAATTTCCACTGTCGGAAGGAGATTTCGTTAAGGACGCCGACGACGATATAGTGAAGGATCTCGAAGAAAAAGGCTACCTCCTCAAGCACTCCAGTTACGAGCACGAATACCCGTTCTGCTGGCGCTGTGATACGCCACTGTTATACTTCGCGCTGGACTCCTGGTATATAGAAACGACGGAAAGAAAGGAAGAGATAATCGAGAACAATCAGAAGATAAACTGGTACCCCGAACACATGCGGGACGGTCGGTTCGGCGATTTCCTGGACAACATGAAGGACTGGGCGCTCAGTCGGGATCGTTACTGGGGAACCCCACTTAATATCTGGACCTGTAATGATTGTGGACACGAGCTGTCGATCGGCAGCAGAAAAGAGCTGATAGAGCACGCCCGGGACGAAGAGCTGGCGGAGGAGGTCGAACTGCATCGTCCGTTCATAGACGAGGTCAAACTTGCCTGCCCGAACTGTGATGGAGAAATGGACAGGGTGGAACACGTGCTCGATACGTGGTTCGATTCAGGTTCCATGCACACAGCTCAGCTTCACTACCCCTTCGAGAACAAGGAAGACTTTCAACAATTATTTCCTGCGGACTTTATCTGTGAGGGACAGGACCAGACCAGAGGTTGGTTCTATACCCTGCTGGTGACAAGTACGCTTCTCCACGGACAGTCCTCGTTTAAGAACGTCCTGGTAACGGGCTACGGGCTGGACTCGGAAGGAAACGCGATGAGCAAAAGTAAGGGGAACGTGATAGATCCCTGGGAGACGATAGAAAGGTACGGAGCGGACGCGATCAGGTGGTACCTCTATTCGACTACCGCACCCTGGAAGACCCGCAGGCTGGAAGAAGAAGGCCCCGGGGAAGTGCTTTACAAGTTCCTCGACACGGTTAGGAACACGTACAATTTCTTTTCCCTGTACGCGGAGATAGACGACTTTGACCCTGTTGAAGTTGAACCGAATGATCTTGAACTTTCCCTGCTGGATCGCTGGATTAACTCGAAGTTGAACCGGACGATCCAAAAGGTTACGGATTCCCTTGACGATTACGACGTTCCCTCTGCCACTTCGGCAATAGAGAATTTCGTGGACGATTTGAGCAACTGGTACGTCCGCTGTTCGAGGGATAGGTTCTGGAGCGACGAACCGGGCGAGGACAAGCTGGCGGCTCATCACACGCTCTACCGCTCGCTTCTTACTCTGAGCAAGTTATTCGCTCCGTTTACTCCGTTCCTCGCTGAAGAACTATACAGAAACCTGAAGGCTGACGGTCCGGATAGCGTTCACCTGGCGGACTGGCCGGAAATCATCTCCGAGGAAATCGACGAGGATCTCCAGGACCACATGGAGGAAGTTCGTTCCCTGACGGCCCTAGGTAGAAAGGCGAGAAACAGGGCTGAGATCAAGGTTAGACAGCCGGTAAGCGAGCTGATAATTCAGTCCAAACGTGATTTTGACGGATTATCGGGAGAGTCACTCGCGCTGCTGAAAGAAGAGCTGAACGTAAAGGAAGTATCCTTCCAGGACGATCTAAAGGATTACTACGTTCCGGTGGTTAGACCGGACTTCAGCAAGCTGGGACCAAAATTCGGTGGTGACGCTCAGAAGATAGGTGATAGAATCGAGGAAGAGGAGGGCGAGCTGATTGCCGCTGCTCTGGACGAACAGGGAAGAGTAGAAATAAAGGTCGACGGCGAGTCCTTCGAAGTGACCGGAAATGAACTCGATCTGAGTCACGAACCGGACGAATCGTTCGTTAAAGTCGAGAACAACGATTACGTATTACTGTTGAACGTCGAACTGGACGAAGGACTTCGCCAGGAAGGTTACGTCCGCGAACTGATCAGACGGATTCAGCAGCTGAGAAAAGAAGCTGGCTTCGAAGTCACCGACAGAATAGAACTTTATTACGAAGCCGATGGAGCGATCGAGGGAGCCGTAGAGAAATACTCGGATTACCTGAAATCGGAAACTTTAACCAGAGACCTTCAGGCCGGAGAATTACCCGAAACGGCAGACATAGAGTCGGAAGAGAGCTTGAATGGAAAAAGGGCGAGGATCGCGCTAAAACGGGTTGGTTGAGGTTGACTAACTGGAAACCGATTAGGCAGTTAGTTGATAATTCGGACGTCTGGTCCGAGTTCATCTATAGGACGGAGCTGGACTCCACCAATCGGTATCTAAGAAACAGCGAGGACCTCCAGCCCGGAACTGTGGTACTGGCGGATAAACAGACACACGGTCAGGGTAGAGGCACTCGAAAGTGGCATTCGCCCCAGGGAGGTTTGTGGTTCTCGTTTACTCTGGGAGACTTATCGCCGCGGGCAATACCCGAATTATACGTGGAATTACTGAGTTTGGTCCAGGATCTTTTAGAAGAATACGGAGTAGAGACTTCCGTATCTCGGCCCAACGACCTGGTGGTGAGGGGTAAAAAAATAGCGGGATTACTTATAGAAGAAAACACCGGAAGGTATATAGTTGGAATAGGGATAAACGTAAATAACGAGGCCTCCAGTCTGCCGGAAGTCGTCAAGGAAAATTCGACCACTATGAAGAAAATAACCGGGGAAGAAGTGAATCGGACCGAGATGCTCAGGGATTTCCTCGCGAAATTTGAGGATTTTTATCAGGAGCAAGAACAATAGTATAAAACCAGTTCACTAACTGCTGGAACTTGGGAGCCCCAGCTGCTATTTCTGATGTAAAAAGATTCTCTAAAACTCATTTTCTCCTCTTACGGGGGAAAGAGAGAATGGGGGTTCCGGTTATTAAGTCCGGTTATTAAGTCAAATGGTGAGATAATTTGGATAATCATACCTCAAAGGAGGTCCAATGAACACACTTACGATAATCGGTTCACAGTGGGGAGACGAAGGGAAAGGAAAGATCGCTGACATGATGAGTGAAAATGCAGACTGGGTCGTCAGATATAACGGCGGTCCAAACGCGGGACATACGGTGGTCGACGACACGGGTGAGTTTAAATTCCATCACCTGCCGTCCGCCAGCCTGCACGAGGACTGCAAGGTTCTGCTCGGTCCTGGCATGGTGATAAACCCGATAGGGCTGGTCGAAGAGCTGGACCAGCTTCAGGATAAACGAGATATCGAACCCGATATATTCCTCGGAAGGCGAGCCCACGTCATTACCCCTTATCATCCGATCGTAGAGGTACTTGAGAAAGCTAAGGAAGAGGTCGGCACGACGGGGCGGGGTATAGGCCCGACCTACGAGGACAAAGCCGCTCGCAGCGGGTTCAGAATAAATGATCTCTTTCGGTCGGATTTCGAGGACCGGTTTCGGGACAGGCTGGAGGAACTCAAAGAGCGCTGGGACGATCCTTCCGATCTGGACCGGATCGAAGAAGACAAGTTCCTCGACCTGGTAGATAGACTGCGCGACCTTGTACCTGATGAGAACGTCATCAATACTCCTCCGACTCTTAATAAAGCAATCGACGACGAAGAGTTCGTAATATTTGAAGGCGCTCAGGGTAGCCTCCTCGACATTGACTTTGGAACTTATCCTTACGTAACGTCGTCCAACCCGACTGTTGGGGGAATAGGCACTGGAGCGGGGGTTTCACCGACGAGGGTGGAGCGTCGGATCGGCGTCGTAAAAGCCTACACGACCCGAGTGGGCAAGGGACCGATGCCCACGGAGGATAAAGGTGATCTGGGAGAGAAACTTAGAGAGAACGGAGACGAGTACGGCGCGACGACAGGAAGACCGAGGCGTTGCGGCCCTCTGGATCTCGTCGGGCTGAAATTCGCCCTGGACCTCAACGACATTACGGAAATTGCCCTTACCAAGCTCGACGTACTATCGGGATTTGACAAAATAAAAGTTGCCAGTCACTACAGTAAGGACGGAAAAAAAATAACGGAGTTCCCTTCATCTGCCGAAGAACTGAGCCAATGCGAGCCAGGCTACATTACCTTCGAGGGCTGGGACGCGGACATATCCCATGCTGGTAGCCTCGAAGATTTACCGTCAGAGGCTCAGGGGTACGTAGATTTTCTGGAAAAGGAGCTCGAGGTACCGATTTCTATCGTTTCTGTCGGTAAGAAGAGATCGCAGACCATAATAGTGGATTAGAGGGTTGGCTAGGCAAACCGCCCGAGCACCGGGATTATTATTTTTCAGAGCAGGGAGGGCTCCCACGCCCTCCCGAATGGTTGATTGCTACCGTTCGCCCGAGAGTCCCTTGCCCTTGATTTTTACCGCCCTGAACTGCACAATCATAAAGATAATTTGGTAGCTAAATAACCAACTTCTCTTGGGTATAATATTCGGAGGTAAATAATGCAAAATACCTGGATGGCGAAAAAAGAGGAAATAACCGATGAAGACAGAGACTGGTATATTGTAGACGCTAAAGGTAAGCCGCTTGGAAGGGTCGCTTCAAAAGTAGCCACAGTGTTGCAGGGAAAACACAAACCGACCTACACTCCTCACGTGGATACAGGGGATTTTGTAGTTGTAGTGAATGCCGCTGATGTAAAACTCACCGGAAACAAGCCTGAGCAAAAGATGTATTACAGCCATTCGGATTACCTGGGAAACCTAAAGGAGAAAAGCTACGGGGAGTTACTGGAAGAGGATTCCCTTATTCCGATCAAGGAAGCGGTAAGACGGATGATGCCGAAAAACAATCTTGCTACAGAAATGCTGAAGAAGTTCAAGCCTTACAAAGGCGAGGATCATCCTCACGTATCCAGGGACTTCAAGGAACTGGAAATAGAATAGCCAGCTTTTACAGAACCCTCAAACTCCTTCCCCTTAATCAAAGGGGAACAAATAGCATATTTTCCTTATCCAAACTTTAAGTCAACCATTCGGTGGGGCATGGGAGCCTCAAGCAGGGAGGGCTTCCACGCCTCCCGGAAGTCGACGAAATCGGAAGTACCAACCAACTCGGAACTGTTCAGTAAATCTAATCCCCCCGATAATATTTATCCACTTACCTGCTATCACATGTTTGACACAAATTCATGACATCCATATACTATTTGTACATTGTTGAATTCTATTCCACTAATTGTGGGGTAACTTTCGAATGTCCTCCAAAAAAGAGAGAAAAATCGATCAACTGTCAGAAAATTTCGAGGACTTAAAGGAATGGTTGTTTGAAGTGGACGGGAGGTCTAATCTGGAAAGAAAGAATGGTAAGGAGGCGACTGTTGTAGCGGCTAAAAACGGGGCAGCCAGAAGCATTGCATTGCTTGACAGCAATGGATTATTTTCCTACGTAGACGAGGATTTCGCAAATCTGTTTGGGTACGAAAATTCCGAAGAACTCTTGGGTAATAACTGGCAGTCCCTTTATTCTTCCGAGGGAATAAAGAAGTTTACTAGAAATATTCTTCCGGAATTAAAAGAACAGGGTAGCTGGAAGGGAAAAGTGGCTGGAAAAGGCAAGGACGGTTCCAGGGTCTATCATTGCCTGGAACTAAATGAAACCAGGGACGGGGCGATCGTCTGGAAAGCTGGTCTCTGCCCTGAGACCAATATTCCAAAAAAAGTAGAGACCGGGGTTGAACAAAGAGTCGTCGAGCTCAGAAAAGGAGTGGCTCAACTACAGGACTCCGAGTCGAAGGGTGACATATACCATACCACGCTTAAGGTTATGGAAAAAGTACTGAGGCCGGATGCATACTTATTGTATCTCGAAGAAGATTGCACCCTTATGGCCAGAGGAGATGCACTCAAAAACGATCACGCTAGCTTACCGAACGAAATCTACGAAGGATTATCCTCGCTGACCTTGAGTAAGGACGATGTGGTCCGAGACGAAGATTTCGAAGAATATACAGGGTTTGAACTATCTCAGCAGGACTATCAATCTTTTGTCAGCGTACCGGTTGATGCCAGAGGTACTCTTCAGGTGGCCTCTTCTGAACCAGGTTACTTTACCGAAAAGGACGTCAACTTATTACAGATCCTGGCTCACCACGTGGGGGAGCGTCTCGCAAGAGAGGAAGTCGAAGGGGATCTCAGGCATCAGGCAATACACGACCAGTTAACCGGACTCTACAACAGGCATTATCTGAAAGAGGTTCTTACCAAAGAAGTTGAGCGCGCCCAGCGGTACGGACATAGCCTGTCGTTTTTGATGATTGATATCAACAGTTTTAAAGAGGTCAACGACTGTTACTCTCATACCACGGGTGACAAGGTGCTCGTAAAGATTGGAGACCTGTTGCAGGATAACGTGAGGGAAGTTGATACGGTCATTAGATACGGAGGAGACGAATTTCTCATCCTACTGCCTGAGACCGGTGACGGATCCCGGATAGTAGTAAATAGATTGAAGGATAAGATGGAAACCTGGAACCAGAATAACGATCTCATCAATTTTCCCCTTAGTCTCGCAATTGGAGCCAGCAACTTCGACCCCCAGGAAGAAATTGGCGTGGAAGAAAAGATCGCCGAAGCTGACAGAAAAATGTACGAGGACAAGCGAAAATCGGAGAAGTAATATTTCCTACTAAATCCTGGTTGTTTCCCGCTTTTATAAGACGTTGAATTACGCAACTACCGCCCCCAGTAGGGGGACTGAGGTCTACTCAGGTTGTTGAAGTAGGCTGGGTCCCCGTGCCCGCCCGGAAGGTATTACACAACAGCAGGCCGGGTGCCCCTGCCCGGCCGGGACTTTGTTTACCGAACATACCGCCCCCGGCAGAGGCACCGGGGGCTACTTTGGTCGCAGTAGCAGGCCGGGTGCCTTTTTTTAACATAGTAGGCTGGGTCCCTTTTTTAACATAGTAGGCTGGGTCCCCGTGCCCAGCCGGAAGGTCCACACAAAGAAATCACCTCTAGATATCCCGATAGGCAGGACTTTCTT
>JAGXLB010000101.1 GCA_018334915.1 Candidatus Bipolaricaulota bacterium | reverse complement strand
GACTTGATTTGCCACTTTAGATATCACCCAATTGGTGAAGATAAATAAGTTTCTCAAATAGTAGGGATATTTCCTTACAAACTGAGTTAGGAGTTGGTCTTAAGGGAGAGAATCGCACGACTTAGGTCCGAATAAGTTCCGGGGAACCGATCACTGATCTAAGAGTTCTTCTAGCTAAATAAACACCCAAATTGTTGCCCAACGGCGCCTAATGAAAATCTTATTCTTTCACCTGAAGGAAAAATCACCTATTGTTATTTTAGAAGTAAGGCCCAAAACTAGGACCAATTCCGACCGGAACGCGGTTGGAGCTGGAAGACTTTAATACTATGAAATGTTCTGGTTTGGATAAATTCTTGTGCTCCAAGGGAGGAAAAATGAAAGATACACTGAAGTCCGTCGACCTAAAGCAGATTATCGGTTTCTCTATCGAATCAGAAAGTAAGTCAAAAGAATTTTACGGCAAGTTCGTCAAATCCGGTAAGGGCCAGCTCGTCTCGGGAAGATTTAAGAGCTTGATGCAGGACGAACAACTCCACAAAGAGGTTTTGCTTGACCTGCACGAAGAGCTCTATGGGGACAGGAATTACGTAGTCCCTGAAAATGAAGACCTACCACCCCACGAGGATTTCGACGACCTAAAGAACGTGGAAAACCTCATTGACGCACTTGATAAAGCAATTACGAATGAGAACAACGCAATAAGGATATACGAATATCTGGCAGACGCTTACGAGGAGGGCTCCGACCTGTTCGGCTATTTGGCCACTATGGAACATGGACATTACGAATCCCTGAAAAAGGAGAAGGGCCTCTACGAGAGAGAGGTCGAAAACCCTGAAGAGGAAGGGTTGTCAGAAGGAATCTGGAAGAGGTTGGGATTCGAGGGAATGTAATTTCAAACTTCGCTTCAGGAGTCAATTAGAAGTCTAAAACTGGTAGTGGTGTCCAGGTTAAGCGGGCTTCCCTCATTAATCCAGTTCATATTCCCGTTTAATTTGAACTATTGATAAACTTTCCTGTATCTTACCGACCCCCGGTTGGTTTCCAGGAGTTCATTGCTTACCATTTCTCGATTTAATTCAAAAAGGAGGGGGCTTCTGTCCGATGCGGGATTACCTTACGCAGTTTCGGCAATTCAGTCCTTCGGCACGGTTTCTACTACTAGCTACAGCATTTCTCGGGATCTCCGGTGGGATTAGGAGAGTAGCCCGAAATCTCTACTTTCTCTCACTGGGGTTCAACGAAAGTTTCATCGGCCTTGTCGTGGGTGCCGGCACGTTTACCGGTTTAATGGTAGCACTGCCTAGCGGTCATTTCGGTGACCGGTTTGGACCCAAAAGATCACTTATCGGGGCCACTGCCCTTGGTGCAATAGGGGTTGCCCTTCAGGGAATCCCCTTCCGGATACCTATAATTATCGGGGCTTCGCTAAACCGGGCCGCCTGGTCCGCGTTTTTTATTACTGGACCGGCCCTGCTAACCCAGGAAAGCGGTACGGAAGAAAGAACCCATCTCTTCAGCGCTTATAGTTCAGCAAGGAGACTGGCTCTAATACCGGGAGCCCTGTTAGGGGGGTATATGCCAGGCCTGCTGGGTAGGTTATTACAGCTCGGTGGAGAAACGCCACTGTCCTATAAAATGACCATATTTATCCAGGCTTTCATCATGGCCACAGCCTTGATCCCCCTCTTTCTCATTAGCACTGAACCGGAAACGGACATTGATAAATCTTCCACCTCTCAGACTTATGATCTGGATTTTCTAAAACAGGATCTTGCCAGAAAGATAATAGTCCCTGCTCTGCTGGTCGGAACCGGTGCCGGGATGATATTTCCTTTCCTGAACGTAATCTTTGAGCATTATGGGGCGAGCACCGAGACCATAGGCTGGATCTTTACCGTTCAGTCTCTCCTAACGGGGTTGGTAGTATTGTACGCCCCCAAACTATCCAGAAGGTGGGGTAAAGCAAAAGGAGTTGCAGTGGCTCGCCTGACTTCAATTCCGTTCCTCCTGGTAGTGGGGTATGCAGGCCACGTACCAATAATGGCCGGAGCATTAATGATTCGCAGTAGTCTCATGAGGTTGGCAAGCCCACTCCGCAATAACCTACTTATGAATATTGCTAAACCGGGTGAGCGCTCGAAGATAAACGGCCTTCGCCAGGTGGCTTCACGCCTGGGCCGAACGGCTGCCGGACCCCTGGCGGGCTGGATACTATCAAACGTCTCCTATAGCCTGCCGTTTCTCCTGACTTCTGTCCTGTATACAGTCGGCAGCAGCCTTTTTTACTTTGGTCTCCATCCACTGGAGCTAAAGCAAAAGGAGACACCAGAGGAGTGAGTCTCCGGGTAATTCGTTAATTTGCCAAGCAGCTTGCTGGTGGATATACTGAAGTATAGATACATGTGCAGTTAACGTAAGTACTCCGTTATATTTTTAAGAACACTACTAGCTAACCCGGGGGTTTCAATTGATGGATTTATTGATCAAGAACGGGAACGTTTATCCGCTGGACGGCAGAGATGTAGTCGAAGAAGCTATCGGAATAACCGGAGATAAGATAAGTCAGATTGGACCATCTAAGAAACTTACTGAACTTGCCTCGGACGAAACCACTGTAATCAACGCTCAAGGCCAAACTGCCATCCCGGGATTTATCGACTCGCACACGCACTTTCTTGACTTCGGGGTGAAAAAGCTTCGCTACATAGACCTGGGGGAAGTTAGTACAAAACAGGAGTTGCTGGAACGAGTCAAAGAATACCGCCAGGATAAACCTGAACGGGACTGGATACTGGGAAACAAATGGGACGAAAGCACCTGGGAAGGAGAAAAAACTTTTCCGACTAAACAGGAGCTAGACGAGTCAGTTTCAGATCGTCCGGTAGCGCTGCAGAGAGTTGATTGCCACACTTACTGCGTAAACAGCAAAGCCCTGCAACTACTGGAGCTTACCCCTTCTACCCGAGGAGCCGAGCGGTCTTCGGGAGAATTCACGGGCCGTCTCTCGGAAGACGCGGCTCAGGTAGTCAGCAAAGAGATAGCCCCCTCTCAAAGGGAATTGGTTCAGGGGTTAAAGGAGGCACAAAAAGAAGCCCACTCACTCGGAGTAACCGGAGTTCATCAAATGGCAATAGACGAAGGGGGATTTAGAGATTACTTTAAGGTTTATCAAAGTCTCTTCCAAAAAGGGGATCTTAATCTCCGCTGCAGGATATATTTTACCCGGAATTATCTCGATGACTTTCTGAATCTGGGTATAGAGACCGGTCTCGGCGATGACAGGTTAAAGATAGGTGGACTAAAGGTATTCACGGACGGATCCATCGGCTCGAAGACCGCCTGGATTTCGAGCGGTTACAGCGAAGAGCCTGATAACAAAGGTGTATCCCTGATCGAAACCGACGACCTTCGGGAGTTAATAGCCAGAGCCCACCGTAACAACGTTCAGGTCGCAATTCACGCCATCGGAGACCGGGCCCTTCAACAAACAATCGACTCCCTGGAGGAAGTAATTAAGTCCCGAAATTCTGACGATTACGTTCCACCCCATCGAATAGAACACTGCGAAATGGCCACTGACGACCAAATTGAAAAGATGGCCGAGCTGGGTTTAATCGCATCAGTGCAACCAAATTTCACCGGGAAGTGGGGTTTACCGGAAGGAATGTACGAAAAACGATTCAACAGAGAGAGGTTACCGGAGTTAAACAAATTAGCTCATTTTCGAGACCAGGGAGTTAGGCTCTCGTTTGGTTCGGACGGTATGCCGTTCGATCCTCTCTACGGTCTCCACTGGGCGGTCAACTCACCGTTCGAATCGCAGAAACTTTCACCGCGCGAAGCACTGAAATCATACACCGGGGGCGCGGCTTTTGCGGGAGGACTTGAAGAAAAGGTGGGGTCCCTGGAGGTCGGAAAATACGCAGATATTGCGCTGCTGGATGGAGATCCCGTGCAAAATTCTGAATTAATCAGGAATTTGACGGTAGAAACTACTATTGTAGATGGTAATATCGTGTTTCGGCGGGACGAAAAAGATAAGAGTGGAGCGTAAATAAAAGCCATTATTTTAAAGAAACGGAGGGCGAAATTTGGGAAACCACGAGTTAAAAGCACAGCGAGCCCGAAACCAGGATCTCTCATCCACGCAATTACACGTACCGGAAAGAACGTTCAGAAAGTCTTTCTGTACTTTATGAGAATCCTAGTGGTCGGTTCCTCCATAACATAAGGAATTTTTCGGGCGCCCGGTATGTACATTTTCGCATCCAACCACCTTATATTACAATACTACTTCTTAATCAACCATTCTCTTCAAGATTCTCCCCTTTATCGTAGAGATCTTCACTGGTCAAAACCCAAATAGTATCGGAGCTTTCTCTCTTTTCATAAAATGGTTGGTAAGCAAACAACCTTTCCTTTTTTTGCCCCTCTAACTTATAAATGATAGCTAATCCATTTTTCTTAGAGGCGAGCCAGTATTTAGTTCTATCTCTCCCTTTGAGATGACGCGCCAGCCTAACCGGATCTGACCGGTATTGAATCAAACCGGAATTGAAATCTTTTTGATATTCCCTCAGAGCCTTTGTCGCAAACCCCTTCAAGTCCGCTTTAAGATCAAAGCCCCACCAGGTTAATTCCTCCTTTAGAACCTCATACTCCTCTCCGTCCCAGAAACGGTATTGCTTATAACAAAAACTTCCCGGAGTTGAGTGCAGAGGAACTTCAAACCCTGAATTTACCGATCTCTGCCTGATGTATGTATTGAAATCGTACCTTTCCGAACCCTGGTAACGATCGTAACTGGATTTATGGAATACCTTCAACCGGTCCCCGGCCCAATTTAACAAAAAACGTTTTACTGGATTAGTCGGGGAGGATGGCTTGTAGGTAATCATGACTTCTTCTCCGCTGGAGGAATAAATTAGGTCTTCAACTCGCACATCTATTACATCGTTATGGGACATTGACCCTTCCGAGGAAGGTGCGTAAAAAGCCGGCTCCCAGCCGTAGCCGTCGTTATAGTAGAAGGAAAATAAGTGACTTTTTTCGGCTAACTTACCAGATATCCCCATTAACCGTCCCCTTTCGTTAATCACGTAAGGTCTGTAGGCTATCGGGTCGAATTTAGGGCTGGGAACGTAATCGATCTTTCCCTTTCCCCATACAACCAGAACTTCCGGTCCACTCGGAAAAAGTTCCTGGCGTTCAACTCCCAACAGTTTGTCGTATTTCACGTATTCGAACTCCAATCCTTCAGGTAGGGACAGATCTTTGTAAGGGAATTTCTTGCTTTTCGTGCTAAACGTTAAGCTGGACGAAAGAAAGTTTTCCGGCCATAAACCCGCTTTCATTCCCCATTCTAGCGGCGGGGATACGCCTCCTCTTATTATATTACCGCTACCTTTGACCTCTCCCCGGAATAAATCACCGTAAGTAAGAACCCCGATATCATTGTTTTCGATCAAATTATTCCTCAACGTAATTTGCGGCGAAAGATAGAAGTGGACGCCGCGCGTGTTACCCGAAAACTTATTTGAATATAGATTTACAATTCGTCCTCCTTCAGCGAATATTCCGCCACCTTCATTGTTCACGAAAGCTGAATTACTAATGGCTACTACCGAATCATCTCGTACGAGCAAGCCGCCCTTTTTATTGGAGATTGCCTTAATATCTTCACCCACTAATTTGTGCGAACCTTTCAGATTTATCCCCCAGCCGTCGTTGTCCTCAAACGTACAATTTTCTACTGTAATCTGCTTCTCCTGTCCGTGAACTAAAAGCCCTGAGGCTTTGTAGAGATCTTTCATTTCCTCACCCTCTGCCCGGGCTCCTTTCACCGTAACTCCTTTAATATTTACAGTACCTTCTCCGGGACCAATAGAGAGGACGGGCTTGCCTAACTCAGCGGGCTTTATTATCGTCTTTGCCTCTCCTGCTCCTCGCAATGTTATTGACTTTTCGATGGATAAGTTCTCCTTGTAGATTCCCTTCCCGATAGCAACGGTATCTCCAGGCGTCGCTGCATCTATAGCGGGTTGAATGGTAGTATGCTTGCAGTCCTTACAGATAGTGAACTCGTAAGCGTTTGCGGGAATTACTCGAAAAGACAACACAACTAGAATGAGCAGAAGACCTAATAAATAAATCTTTTTGATATTAATGATACCGCCACCCCCTTTTATCAGAGGATAACAAGTAATCGAACAAAAGAACAAGAAAATAGATGGCAGAAATCTTTACCTATTGACCTTTTTATGCAAAAGTTGCTTTTAGGATTGGATTTAGTCGGCGAGGGTAAAAAGAAAATTTCCGGATGAATTGTTTGTTAAGAAATGTCAATGCCGTTATCGTATTTACATGAAAAATAAAGCTCTTCTTGGAGCCGCACTTGTTGTTTTACTGCTGATGTTAACTTCAACTGTACTTTCGGACGAACTATACATAACTAACCAGGGGACTTACCTGAAAAGGAACAGTGAATCTTTCAAAGAATCCACCTTCCGCCCGAACGCCTATTATATTAAGTCGGGGAATATGCTTTACCACCTGGAAAGGCAGGAGTGGCAATTTCCGCAGGAAAAGGCTTCCGACAAAGGGGATAAAGTACGGCTATCCCTTACTTCCAATGACTTGATGATCGAGAGAGTTAAAATAAGAGATATTAGCAAGTGCGTTTATACACTCGACTCGCTCGAATCCTTTTACTCGGGCAAAGAGAAAATGAAAAAATGGGCCAAAAGTCAGTCAGTTGCGGCTTACCACCCAAACTACAAAGGAGAGGTTAAAAAACTTCACAACCACGCGGAGATACACCCTACCTATATGGGCGGTGAAATAATTAGCCTGCTCAGGGTCTATGATAAATATGCTGGCGGTGCTCACGGGATAAATGGCTATGAGCTATATACTTACACGCTCTCTGGGAAAGAACTCAAAGTTAAAGATCTGTTCGAGGACTGGGATAAGGTTAAACACGCTCTGAGATTTAGCATGCTCAAGGTGTGGGCAAGTGGAGAAGTTGAAATTTCAAAACAGTTGTATGGTAAGGGTAAAGAAGATCTGAAGGAAAAACTAATCACCATGACAGACATGAGCGGAGAGCTTATGAAAATTCTGGAAAATGAACTATCCGAAAAAGGCTTTGTTTTTACACTCTCGGAGGAGGGCATTAGATTCAACCTGTATTTTCCGCGCTATTCTCTCGGGGCTAATCCGCTTGGAGGTAGCTGGATATCAATACCTGTTAAAGAAATGACGGAGGTAGTGCAAAATAGTTTAGAGCGGTGGCTGGATGAGAAGGGCTTAGATAGACTGCCTAAAGAATTGGGTTATTTTAGCCAAAAAACCCAGCATTACAATATCTTTCCTAAACCTGATAAATTCGAGGAAGAGTTCATAATTGGTACACAGGAAGTAAAGGGTAATTTAGATTGCTTGGGGAAACTGTGGGATTTACTCCCCAGCAGTGAGTAATAAAGAAATCGCTTGAATCGCGCTATTCCCGCCCTCAGAACATTACGCCCGATTCATGGCTTTGCCAACGCGATTTCAATTTACTTACAAACTGTCGGATCTATCACCGTCCATGGGTCTGGTATTCTCCGTAATTCAATGAAAAAATTATCGATCTATAAAGAACCTGATACTGAATTTCTAACAAAAGGCCTCGATGTTTAAGCGTGACGAAGAATAAGTCCTCTTAAGCTCCATTTCTTCCGGCATGAGCCAGGTAAACTCTACAATACGGCACTACCAGGTTAACATTAAAGCCTTTCGTTGGGAATGAGAATCTAGTACAGGTGAGAAGGAAAGTAGAGAAAAAATGTATTTCCAAAATTAGAAAAAGTATTTATTTAACTATCCACAACATCCACTACCTTCGTCAGAGGAATTGGAACAACAACTTGATCCGGTTTTCACGGTTTGACTGGCGGCCGTAAGTCCCGCTTTAACGATCAAATCTGCTGGTATAACCTCGTATTCTTTCCCGTTTATGGTCACAGTCCTGCAGTCTTCATCTCCGCATACGTCACAGCATTCGCTTTGGCCAACTTCTCCTCCCAGCCAGTCTTCAAGCGGTTTTTCATTTATCAAAATGAGATTTGATTCCGTAGGGTTCTGCTCAAATTCGCTCTTTGTTAATTCTTCTTTCTCCAGCTCCACATCCACATCTAGCGCTGACAGGGATTCTTCGAGATTTTGCACGGCATCCTCAAGTTCATCTTCGGTAGAGCTACACCTGCTACAGGTTTCGGACTCCTCTACCAATCTCTGCCACTTTATGGATAGTGCCATATTTCTCACTCCTAAATTAAATTTTTTCTTATCACTGATTATGTTTTGGGTGGCGTTAATTTAACTTTTCTAGGTAATACTATGAAACAAATGGCGCTATTCACAAGATAAAGAGCGGATCGCAAATCTGACCGAGGGGGGTGTGAGAGCTTGCGGAGCCAGCGGAGATCTATCTATATAGCCCTCATCCCTGAGTCAGCTGTATAGGGAATTCAAATTTCGGTAATGTATTGCCAGCGAAGTTTTCTTTAGTCCATCGTCCAGCAGGTATGCAAGATATTTTCTTATTTCCCTGGTCTCTATCCCGCTGGCCTGTCTATCGCTCCAGGAAGCGATTAAAGACGTAACTGTACTGCTCTAAGGTCTTCTCTGCTCTGCCCTCTACCTTGCCCCTGAGCTTAAAATCTTCTATGGCCTGACCAAGCGTTAAGTTTTTGTCCGAATTTTGATTTTTGGAATTTAGATTTTTGGGTGGTTCAAAATAGCTCTCTTCCGCCTGAAATACCCGCGCCTGATTGCGTGAATTCATGTTCGATTTTGGGACCAGACGCTAGATAAAAGATATTTGTCAACGCCCGGTATAAGGGAAGGAACGAATGGTGGTGGAGGCGATCGGATTCGAACCGACACCCTCCTGAGTGCAAATCAGGCGCTCTCCCGTTAGAGCTACGCCCCCATGGATAATCCCCTATGATAGGTGATATTAGAATTTGAGAAATGAAATTAACCATATAGTTCGCTTGATGACTAATCAAGCGAATGTTTTTTTTCATTTTCTCAAATATCCCTGAACCGATGTTAATATTATTCAGTAACCAGTGGGTTTTCAATCCTTAACGGGTTTTTAAGCTCAGTCCTCAGATTACATGATAAGATATTTTCACTATAAA
>JAGXLB010000010.1 GCA_018334915.1 Candidatus Bipolaricaulota bacterium | reverse complement strand
TGTTCCCAGCCAGATCTTCTGCCCTGTTGATGTAAGTTTTGATTACTAATTCTATCTCGTCGATTTCCAGTTCCGTCAAGCTCGTGTTGTGTTCTGGAGTTTCGGCAATTACTTCGTGATAGCCAAATCCTCCCCTGGATTCGAATAGATCGCCCTCTATTGTCGAGGTATTACCGTTCCGGTCCAGAGCTGGATACTTGTTAGGAAAAACCCGGACTTTCCAGTCCGATTCTTTTGGTTCATCACCCTCCCTGACGGCATAAGTCTCGGGAGGAGTATCCGACTCGTTACCCGGACAAAAGGGGCAATTGGAAGCTTGTTCTTTTTTTGTTTCCCTGGAGTCTTCTGAAAAATCAAACGGTCTTTCGCTCCTGGTAGGAGCTATAATTGACCACTCGTCCTTGGTAACCTCTTTTCTGATTTCTACCATTTTACCTCCAGCCGCAATAGACCACGGTATTGATAAAAAATCGTCGTCGGGTTAGCTTTAATAAAAGTATACTTTGCTCGAGAGGAGTTCAACTCCAGATGAAAGATAGCGGGACGAAGCTGACGAGACGGTCCCTTTTAAAGGGAGTGATGTCCGGCGGTTTGAGCCTGTTAGCCGGAGGTTTTAACTCTTTTCGAGGATATTCTAACTCCCCAATAACCATAGGTTTACAGGCGGAGTTGACCGGGGGTCTGGCTACTTACGGCTACTGGCACCTGAAATCAGCCAGAGCCGCCGTGAAGAGGATCAATGCCGAAGGAGGAATTGACGGTAGAAAAGTCAGGCTGGTTCACGAAGATACTGAAACGGACCCAATCACCGGTAGCAGAAAGATGAAGAGATTGATTTTGAAAAAGGGAGCCGAGTTAGTCATTGGCTCTCAGCATTCCGGTGTCTGTCTTGCCAGTCTTCCCGTCTCTCGACGATTTTCAGTTCCCTACTTTCCCATTGGTGAGGCCACCGAAATAACCGGATCAGAGGGCCATGAATACGTCTTTAGGTTGAATTGCAGTGTTGAGGCTCACGCGGAAGCCGGATACCGGTGGATTATGGAAAACCTTGGCACCAGTTGGACGGTTGTCTACGCGGACTACGCTATGGGCCAATCTGCCTTGGAGGAATGGGGATCAAGGCTTGAGACCCGTGGGGGAAGGATTGTCGGTAAAATTGCTGTTCCCCAGGGAACCGACGATTTTGGACCTTATCTTCAAAAGGTAGATCCTGAGCAGTCTGACGTTTTGGTAATAATACTTTACGGCCCCGACGCTCTAGCCTGCTTGAGAAGGTCCGCTGAAATGGGACTTAGCGACGAACTGGCGTTATTTGGAAATACCGGGAGCGTCGAGGCACTGGATATAGATTTTTCCGGAGCTGAAGGTCTCTGGTCTATAACGAACTACCCCCGAAGGTTGGAAGGAACGCCTGATGAACTGATGGATGTCAACCGTGACTTCAGAGATATGGTTGGAATTAACCCTGGGGGACGAGGCCAAAAAGGAAGGATTGTGGACGCGTCTCACTTCTGGGTTCCCTGGGAGGTCGTTAATCTTTTGAAAGAAGCTATTGAGGCTGTCGGCTGGGAGGTAAATAGAGATTATTCGCGGCTGATAGAATATCTAGAAGGAGCAGATATTCCCGGCTCTTTGGACTATCCCCAGGGTGATAAGTTTATAAGGGACGTGGACCACCAGGGGTTTCACTCTCAGTACATCCAGCGGGTGGATGGTGGAAAACTGGAAATCGAAACCGAGCTTCCACCTGAATACAGCGAGTACGAACCGAACGCCGACCTATAATTTTCTTTTCCGCAAGCCAGGATGGATCAAATGTCTAAGTTAGCTTTCGGTTTACTGAACGGAGTTGTTTGGGGAACTGTTCTAGCCCTGCTCAGCTCCGGGCTGAATGTCGTGTTTGGTCTGATGGGTACGGTAAACGTAGCCCACGGTTCGCTTTATATGTTTGGGGCTTATCTTGCCTGGATATGTTTCTCGTTCCTGGATTCCTTTTGGCTTTCCTTAATTGTTTCTCCTCTCGCTGTTGGCCTGGTTGGGGTCTCCATTGGTTTCCTCCTTAAACCCGTCCGCAAAGATCCCATTCTAACGGTACTGGGGACGTTTGGTATTACCATTTTACTCCAGGGTTCCACTCTCGTACTCTGGGGCGGTACACCCCGCCGCGTCCCGCTCCCTTTCGATTCGACTTTCTCGCTTTTCGGTACGGGATACTCCTTTTACAGGATCTTCGTGGCGCTCGTCTCGGGTCTGGTTCTTTATTGTCTCTGGTTTCTGGTCGAAAGGACAAAATTCGGGCTGCGCCTCAGGGCTTCCCGGGAAGATCCTGAGTTGAGTAGTGCAATCGGGATTCCAGTCTTCAATCTTTTCCTTCTTGGATTCGCCCTGGGTGGTGCGCTTGCCGGCTTGAGTGGTGCTTTGATCGCGCCACTGGTTTCGTTGACGCCGGAAATGGGACTGAGGATTTTTGCTATAGTCTTTCTGATCGTGATAATTGGGGGTCTGGGTAAAATCTGGCGTTCGGTGGTTGTGGCGATATATTTTGCCGTATTTCGTGGTCTGGCCTCCATTTTTCTGGACTCCACAAAAGGATTGATCCTGACATTTTCCCTCGCACTTTTGGTGGTACTGGTTAATCCGAGCATTTTGGGACGGAGTTCCGCCAATGCAAATGGAAGCTAGCTGGAACCTTGGTAAGTTGCTTACCGTTTTTGTGGTCGTACTTACTGTTTTTGGGGTTTTGCCCCTATTTCTCGGGAGGTTTCAGGTGGTCCTCGTCACGGAGGCCCTTATTCTCGGAGTATACGCCCTTTCGTTCGACTTGATTTTCGGCTACGCGGGGATGTTGAGTTTCGGGCAGTCGATATTCTTTGGCGTCGGGGCTTACACGATATTGTACTCTTTTAAGGGAGGTCTGGGGCTGGCTGTTTCCCTGTTGTTAGCGGTTTTCGTGGCCGGGTTTTTTGGTCTCCTGGTTGGCGGCGCGATAGTTAGGATCAAAGGAGCGAAGTTCTTTCTCGTCACCCTTGTCGGATCGATACTATTCTACCTCCTGGCTCTGGATAACCGCTGGTTGACGGGAGGGTCGGATGGAATGGTCGTGCCGACAGTGTTTCCCGGGTTGGCAGAGAATTACTATCTGGTACTGGGGGTTAGCGTGACCGCGATCCTCTTTGCGCTGATCCTTGTCAGATCTCCACTGGGTCTCGTATTAAAGATGATTAGAGACAACGAAAGGCGAGCGGGTTTGCTGGGTTATTCACTGAAGAAGTACAAGGTGATAACCTTCACGATCGGAGGTGGGATAGCTGGACTGGCTGGAGGACTTTATGCCTATACTTCCGGCTTCGTCTCCGCCGGATTCTTTCACTGGACCCGGTCGGCCGACGCAGTAGTCTGGACGATTCTCGGTGGAGCTGGGACCGTGGTCGGACCGTTTCTAGGTGCTGCCCTGTTGACCGTCGTTTCCGATATTCTCTCGGCCGTTGTGGGAAATATATATCCGGTGGTAGTAGGGGCGCTTCTGGTCCTGGCAGTGGTTGTCTTCCCCCGCGGGGTATTTGGCTTACTTGAGGGTACGATCAGGAACTGGAAAGGTGATTCGGGTGGGTGAAACTCTGCTTGAAGTACGGGGCCTAAGTAAACGGTACGATGGGTTCCGGGCGCTGGAAGAAGTGGATCTTTCCCTTCAGGCCGGTCACGTTAAAGGTATAATGGGGCCCAACGGGGCGGGAAAGAGTACCCTGTTGAGATTACTCGCCGGAGAAATCGAAGTAACTTCCGGGTCGGTGGTTTTTGCCGGTCGGGCGGTGACGGAGCTCTCGGTCGATAGGACCAGCAACCTGGGTATTTCCTATATGCCCCAGCGGCCCAGTGTTTTTCCTGCTCTCACGGTCGAAGAAAACGTTAGAGGAGCGGCACAGACGAGTTTGATTCTTAATAGAACCGATGATGAGTCCTCTGTAAAGACGTTATTAGACCTCGTCGGGCTCGGGGAGAGGGCGGGGGTAAGAGCGGTGGAGTTACCTTTCGGGGAAAAACGGCTCCTGGACTTGGCGATGGCTTTGGCAACCAGACCCAGGTTGCTTCTGGCCGATGAACCTACAGCCGGAGTGGATCGGGGCTCGGCCGAAACCATCCTGGGACTACTAAGGGATCTTTCGTTGCCGGACTCGAGGGGCGATTTCGGCCTAAAGGGGTTAATTTTTACCGAACACGACCGGGAAATCCTTTTTGATTTCCCCGACGAAATTGGCTTTCTTCATGCGGGGGAGCTGATAGTAGAAGACGTTCCGGAGCAGGTGAAGTCTCACGAACTCGTTCGGAATTACCTTGCGAATCAGCGGGTTTTTGAAGACTTTAAGGGTGATGTGGGGAAAGATGCTTGAGTTACGGGATTTTCAGGTTAGATACGGGAATTTTAAAGCGATAAAAAACCTGTCTTTCTCTCTGCCGAGCGGTGATGCCGTCGGATTGACCGGAAGAAACGGTGTGGGGAAAACTTCTACCCTGAAAGGAATTATCGGATTAGTTGAGACGGAGGGAGAGGTATTATTCAGAGGAGAGGATATAAGTGACCTCGAGCCCCATACCAGGGCGACCAGAGGGATAGGTTATTTGCCGCAGGAGAGAAAGGTTTTCGGTCAGCTCACCCTGGAAGAAAACCTGAGGCTGGTGGGTGAAGATAGCGGGGAGGATCGGATCAAAAATGAGGTTATCGATCTGTTTCCCTGCCTGAAAGGGCTGTTTAATCAGAAAGCGGTAAACTTGTCCGGCGGCGAGCAGACCATGGTGGCGATAGCCCGGCTGCTGATACGGAACCCCGATTTATTGCTTCTGGACGAGCCCACTGAGGGCTTGATGCCGGAATTGGAAGAGGTGTTACACCGAGTTCTTGAAGAGAATTTAAGACAGGATCGGTCTATTCTAATAGCGGACCGGAATATTAATTACCTGAAGGCCATATCAAATGAGGTTTATCAGTTGAGTGAGGGCCTGGTTAGCAATGTTATTGAGGGTTGATTGTATCAGTTTAAGAATCCCGTTGCTTTCGTTGTTGTCTGGGCTGTTATTCGTACAATATTGGGATTATGGAGCGACTGAAAAATTGATCATAACTGGAGGAGGGGGCGATGTTAGATAACAATCTACTAGAGACAGTTAGAGAGCGCAAGATGATATTCAAATTTAAGGATAAACCCGTTGAAGAAGAAAAGCTAAACGCCGTACTGCAGGCAGGTTACTGGTCGGAAAGTTTCGGTGATTGCGAACCGTGGCAATTCGTGGTAGTTGAGGATCCCGAGCTCAAACAGGAACTTTATGAGTTGACAAAACGAGTCACGATTTACACGGCCGGAATAAAAAACGCTCCGATAACCATCGCTATAGCCATAACCGGTTGTGGAACAAGTCACTTTATCGAGGAGGGGGCGGTTACCGCTCATAACATGGCCCTGGCTGCTCATAGCCTAGGACTGGGGTCTTACTGGCTCGACGTATACGATCTGGAGGAAAAGAAAGATTCGGTGGAGGCAGAAGCTAAGAGGATGCTCGGCTTTCCGGATGACGTTCGCCTAGCTTATATGCTGCCGCTTGGTTATCCTGATCAGCGACGAGAAGAGACAAGAGCTAAATTTGATGATGTGGTTCATTACAACAGATACGGTAACGAATAAGATTGACGGATAAATGGAGGAACCTTAGCCCCGTTGGGGGTCGCTTCCTTGATCTCAATTTGATCTCCATTTCCCCAGTCGAGCCAAACTTCATGAACGATGATTTCATTTTATCCTTCATACCCTCCCCCGATTACCTGGAAACTGATTTGACCTTTACAATTTAGCAGTAGAGGTAATCCCGGTAGCCAGGTAAGCGGGGGAGGGTATTTAACTGGGCTAGACCATTAAATACGGCGGTGAAAAAAACTGAGTTGATTTCACCGGGATCAGTCAATTCGTTAAGTGCCAAATAACCTATCGCCTGCGTCCCCCAGACCGGGATGGATGTACCCTTTTTCGTCTAACCTATCGTCCACTGCCGCTGTATATACGGGAACGTTTGGGTGTTCCCCCGAGAAATTTTCTATTCCTTCCGGTGCGGCGACCAGACAGAGGAACTGAACGTTTTCTCCCCCTTCTTCTTTGACAAGTTCGACGCCAGCTTTTGCCGTACCTCCGGTGGCCAGCATCGGGTCAACGACGATTATTTGAAATTCGCTGAGAGGCTGAGGCAGTTTTTTATAGTATTCTACAGGCTCCAGCGTCTCGTGGTCCCGATAGAGACCAATATGGCCAACTTTCGCCTTGGGTAAGAGATTTAGCACTCCTTCCAGCATACCCACACCCGCCCGAAGGATTGGCACCAGTGCTACTTTCGTATCCAGTGTTTTGGAGGTCGTCTTTTCAAGAGGGGTCTCGACCTCCGTCTCAGCGAGTGGATAGTTCCTGGTAATTTCGTAGACCATAAGGGTCGTGAGTTCTTCCAGTATTAACCTAAAGTCCTGATTGTCGGTATCTTTGTTGCGGAGATAAGTCAGCTTGTTCTGAATTAAGGGATGTCTTACTACGTTTAAGTTTTGTCCTTCCATAAACTTTATAAAACCTCCAGGTTGGATAATACGTCTTTGAGAGTAGGAGAACCAATCTCCTGAAGTTCGTAGGTTACTCTGGTGGTGGGAACTTCGAAATCGATTAATCGGCGTAGATCAATAGGTGTGCCAATTACCACGCTATCGGGCGAACAGTTCCTGATAGTTCTACTGAGGTCTTCAATTTGCTTCTTCCCGTACCCCATTGCCGGAAGTAACTCCGGTATGTGTTGGTAAGTCTCAAAAGTCTCTTTGATCGAGCCGACGGCGTGAGGTTCAGGATCTATGAGTTCTCCCGCGCCGTACTTTTTCGCGGCTAGTGTCCCCGCGCCCAGATCCATTTCTCCGTGAGTGACTGTAGGGCCGTCCTCGATTACCAGTACTCGGTTATCGGATATTACCGAGGGATCCTCGACCTTTATGGGAGAACTGGCTTCAATTATTCCCGAGTCCGGGTTTAGTTTCCTTACGTTCTTTCGAACTTCGTTTACCTGGTCGGGAGTGGCCGTCTCAACCTTATTTATTACTACCATGTCCGCCATTCTTATGCTTACGTTTCCTGGATAGTAAGTCATTTCATGTCCTGCACGCAAAGGATCGGCCATGACTATACTGTAGTCCGACTCATAGAACGAAAAATCGTTGTTACCACCATCCCAGACTATGACGTCAGCCTCCTGCTCGGCCTGACGAAGGATTTCTTCGTAATCCACACCCGCGAAGACCAGGTTGCCTCTGTCTATGTGAGGTTCGTATTCCTCTCTTTCCTCGATCGTGCAGTCGTACCTGTCCATGTCGTCGTAAGTTTCGAATCGCTGAGCTTTTTGGGCGACGAGATCTCCGTAAGGCATCGGATGCCTGATGACGGCGACCTGTTTTCCCATATCTCTCAAAATGTCGGTAACTCGTCTGGTGGTCTGACTTTTGCCGCATCCTGTCCTAACTGCGGTTATTGATATTAAAGGTTTGGACGATTTTAAGGTCGTATGGTCCGGGCTTAGCAGTTTGAAATCGGCCCCCGCGGCGTTTACAAGGGAAGCTCTCTCCATCACGTGCTGGTGTGGTACGTCGCTGTAAGAAAACACGACTTCGTCGACGTCCTGATCTTTTATAAGTTTGGGAAGATCCTTTTCGGCTTCAATTGGTATTCCTTCCGGATAAAGGTCTCCTGCCAGTTCCGGTGGGTATTCTCTTCCCGTTATGTCGGGTATTTGTGCCGCTGTAAAGGCGACTACCTGGACTTCTTCGTTCCCTCGAAAGTACGTATTAAAATTATGGAAGTCCCTTCCGGCGGCGCCCATTATTATAACTTTTTTCAATTTAACCCCTCCTGATAATATTTTCTAAGTCGTTAAACTTCTTTAGATAGGATATAGTGTTTGGTTCGTTTGTGCAATCTTAGCGAGGACGAGGTAACCAAAAATTTCGTGAAAGACAGGATTGATAGATTTTAAGATTTCTCGGAAAAATTATTTGAACACAATAATTCGCTCCGATAAACTGAAAAGCTATGTGCTGGGGGAGGGTAATCATAGAATATGAACTGTTTTGTTACGGATATTGACAATACTATAGCCGATACAAGGGATAGGCTTCGCCGCTCGTTAGAAGAAATCGATAGAGTAGAAGTATATGGGGAGACGGCAGATCGGTACGGTGGATTTGGGGAATATCTTGACGAGGAAGAAGAAGAAAGGTTCTGGAATCTCTTTTTGTCGAATAGATTCCTTCACCTGGATAGTCCCGCTCCAGGAGCCGCGAAATTTCTCCAGAAGATCAAGGATGAAGGTGTAAAAATTATCTATCTTACGGGAAGGCACGATGAAGAGGGTGATTCGATGAGACCCGGAACCGAGTCCTGGCTCGAGGAATACGGATTTCCCTCACCGTCCGTTACGGGAGTAAAGCTTTTCATGAAACCCCGAAGAAAAACCAATGACAGGAAGTTCAAACTTGCCAAATTGCAGAAAGAATTTTCGGAAAAGTCAAGGTTGAAGGAAATAATAGGTATTGGTGATCACCCGGACGATGCTTTAGTATATAATCGAGTTGGGATAAGGTCGGTTTTGCTTGATTGGCTTGGCCTTTTCTCGAATCAGGAGCTACAGAATTCGGCTTCAGGAGTTAAGATAGTCGAAGATTGGCAGGAGTTGGAAAGAGAGTTTTACGGATCGTAAAACTACACTCAAAATTGCATTCAATAAATCTTCGTAAAGCGTTTTTAAGATCGCTAATTAAGTCGTCTCTCTGTGATTGGAGGTTACTTTGATTAAGGATTTTCCCTTTAGGCTTGGAGCGACGTCGTTAACGTATCCAAATCTTGACCTGATTGAAAATGTAAAGCGGACCTCTGACGAGTTTGACCTGGTGGAATTAACTCTGGAGTATCCAAGGAGCCTGCCGCTGGACGGCGAAAGAATCGGTGAGCTAAATAAACTGAAAGAGGAAAAGGGGCTGGAGTATTCTGTTCACCTTCCGCTGAGTATAAGGCTAGCGACGTCAAATCCTCATCTCAGGAAAGCGTCGGTTGAGGTGGTCGCCCGGACTTACGAGAAGGCGGAAAAACTCGATCCTCAGTTATACACGCTTCACGTCAGCCCAGTTCACTATCCGGGCGGTTCCCCACTGACTCATCTTTTTGAGATCAAACAATTCGATGATCAGCTGGAGAAAGCAAGGGAATCCCTTCGGGAACTAAAAGAATATCTCAACCCGGAAAAAATTGCCGTGGAGAATTTATTCACCGACATGCTTAGACTCCAGGGATTTCTGGAAAGTGAGGGATACATGAGATGTTTGGACATCGGACACCTGGTAAAGAGGGGGGAAGATCCGGTATTGCACTATTACGAGAACTCCGATTCGATCATAAACCTTCATCTTCACGGTGTGGTAGAAGGAAACGATCACCAGCAGATTGAGCCGGAATCCGAGAATTTCAACCTTGTCGGGCTCTTAGAAGCTCTGCGGGATAAAAGCTACGACGGGCAGCTAGTTTTAGAGCAGTTCAAGCCAAAACACCTGAGCAGGTCTATCGAGACTATTACTTCGGCCTGGAGAGAAGTTCGTATCGATGGTGGGGGAGTTTGATTGCTCTTAGTATTGTTTTCCAGGTTACTGATTCCACATTTCTGACTACAAAATAAATCTATTTATGCCAGCTATTATCTTCTTTAGCTGAGAAAAATCTTCTTAAACTAGTCTTAACTTACTTCTTCGAATAACAAAATTTAACTACTTTGCTTGAGGGCGACGATGAAAATTTTTGTCGTCAGCTATCTAGTCTAGTTTGGTAAAAATGTTAAATTAGTGTTCCAGAGACGAGTTATCCTGGTTGTATAAAGCCATTGCAATCCAACCATGGATTTACTGGGTAACTTTGTGAATCTACCGATCATAGACTATTTGACTTATTTGTTTTCGCTCCCTATTTTCCCTAAAGTATGATTCCCTGGAGGTGATAAGGTAAGAGTTGTTAGTACCTAAAGTTACAGTCGGCATAATCGTCAATAAATTTCATCAAACCAATCACAAGAGGAGGGATTTATATGAACTTAGGCAGGTTTTCCATCTACCTGCTCGCAGTCCTGCTGGTAGGCTTGCTTGTAGCCGCCCCGACAACCACAATGGTGGCAGAAGAAGTTACCATTGAAACAATACAGTCCGAAAGGAACGCGGACGGAGCGTCCAATTACGCTGAAGAGACGGTAACTACGAAGGGAGTAGTGACAGCCGTGGGCGGTTCTGGCTACTATCTGCAAGACGGAACCAAGCCGTGGAGCGGTATCTTCGTTTACGTTGACCAAACTCCCGAGGTCTCACCCGGCGACCAACTGGAAGTGACCGGTACGGTTACTGAGTTCCACGAACTGACGGAGATAGAGCCCGAATCGGCTGTCAAAATTGGTGAATCGGAAATACCGGACCCGCTTGTCCTTGAGACCGGAGATGTGGGGCAGGAAAAGTACGAGGGCATGCTGGTTCAAGTAGAAGACGTCACGGTCGCCTCCACGCCGGACGAGTACGGAGTATGGTCGGTAGATGACGGCAGCGGAGAAGTTGCCATTGATGGCTCGAATACTGGTTCAAATTTTCAACCGGATTCGACTGGAACGGAAATCGGCAGGATAACGGGACCCCTTACCTTTAGCTACGGCGAGTTCCGGATTCAACCAAAAAGCACCTCCAAGTCAGGTGAAGAAGCCGCAGTTCCCGAGGTAAGCGTCCAAGAGGTCCAGTCGAGTACAACTGACGAGGGAGCATCAACTTACGCCGGACAGATAGTAGAAACCACTGGCACGGCAGTCGTAACGGATGACAACGGATTTTACCTTCAGGATGGCAAAGGGGCCTGGAACGGGATCTGGGTCTACACCGGATCCAATCCGAACGTCGCTCCCGGAGACCTCGTCAGGGTCAAAGGGCCGATCGACGAGTACTACCAGATGACCGAGTTCAACGATCCGAGTGAGGTCGAAGTAATCGGAGTTGGAGAAATCCCGGAACCGGTAGTACTTCCGGCCAACGAGGTCAGGCAGGAAAAATACGAGGGTGTATTGGTCGAACTAAAGGACGTAACCGTAGCAGACCCAGCGGCGGGAGAGGGTAACTGGTACGTAGAAGACGAAACCGGACAGCTCCTGATATCAGGTTCTCATCTGGGCGATGCCGCTACCCCGACCCAGGAAGGCCAAAGCGTCAAATTAATCAGGGGGCCCGTCGACTTCAGCTACGGAGAGTTCAGGGTCCGTCCGCAGGAAATAGAAGGATTACAGATTAGCTTCCCGAAACGGGGTAAGTTAGGCGAATCAGTGACTTATCCGGACATGCCAAAGATCGATAAATTCAGAGTTTTTCTTCTCGAAGACGAAGTAGAAGTCTCCGGAACGGAAACGGGCGTAGATCTCACCTTTACTTCCATAGAGGCCGAGGAGCTTACGATAAAATTTGGGGTCTATGAGCCGAAATCGGGACCTCAGCTACCGGACTACACTGAAACAAAGGATATGACTTACGATTCGCCGCGAGAGAAGCACGAGGTTTCACTTGATCTGGACCAGCTGGACCTGGACCAGACCACCACTATTAACTACAGGCTGATAGTAGACGGAATTCCTTACGACGGACGGTTCAGGGTAGAGACCGGCATGAACTATTCTGTAGTCCCCTACGTAGAAGAGGGTCCTTTCGTTGACCTTGTAAAGGAAAATAGTGCCGTTATCTCCTGGGAGACAAACGAGCCAACTATTGGGGAAGTCAAAGTAGACGATCGGACATTCAGCTCCGACGAACCCAGGGAAAGACACGAAGTCAATGTAACCGGGCTCACTCCGGGAACCGAGATCGACTACGAAGTATCTGTTATGGACCCGGATTCGGACTACAGTATGAGCACGAAGTCATATCATTTCGAGACCGAATCGGAGACCGACCACTTCAAGTTCGCGTTCCTCGGCGACAGCCGTGGAGGTTACGAGGGTTCGGAACACACCGAGGGGCTTGTCAACTACGCCAACAGCACTAACTACGACACTATGACCACCCTGCTGGAAAGCGCCTATAAACAGGGGATGGACTTTACCGTCTTCGCAGGGGACCTGGTAAAAGGATACTCCAACAACGTGGAAGGGTTCAGGAACCAGCTCAAAGCGTGGAAAGATACTGCAGAGGCGGTAGGAGCCTACATGCCTATCTACGAGGGTATAGGGAACCATGAACACCTTTACACGGCATACGACGACGGTAGTTCTTATGGAATACAGTTCGACAAGGAAGGGGAGAACAGCACGGAAGCGGTATTTGCCGAGGAGTTCGTCAATCCAATAACTAAACCGGAATCGGACGATCCGATGGTAAGCCCCGAGCCGGAAGGCGAGAATGCACCGACTTACAGAGAAAACGCCTATTACTTCGATTACGACAACTCAAGAATCCTGATGATCAACTCCAACTACTGGATATCTACTAACCCGGAAAAGTACGGCTCCAACCTCGAAGGCTTCATTCTGGAAAACCAGATGGACTGGATAGAAAAAGTCGTTGAGGACGCAGAGGAAGATCCGGAGATCGATCACCTGTTCCCGATAATGCACGAGCCCCCCTTCCCAAATTCCGCCCATATTGACGATTCGATGTGGTACAGCGGTCAGAAACAGTACGTGCTGGATATGAGGGACGAGTTACTTGAAATGTTTGGTGAAAGTGGCATCGTGCCAGCTGTCCTCGCAAGCGACGAACACAATTACCAGAGACTTTTGATTACCGAAGAAACTCCGGTATACACCAACATGACCTCCAACGACTACGGGGACGAGTTCTACGAGATAGTTTCCGGCGGTGCCGGGGCGCCCAAGTACGAGAAAAGCTACGCTCCTTGGGGAAGTTATCTTAAGGAATTTAAATCCGTCGCCCACTACGTGGAATTTCACGTGGACGGCGAGGAAGTTGCGGTCAAGGTAAGAGACAAATCCGGTGATATCGTAGACGAAACATACCTGAAGCGTAAAAGAGAAGAAACTGAAAAGGAAGTCAAGTTTGCAACCTTCAACATTGAGAACTTGACTACCGAACAGGTCCAGAACAAAGGGGACAAGCAGGCGGCAGCAGCTGCAGAGGTCATACAGCGGACAAACCCGGACGTCCTGGCTCTGAACGAGATCGCCAATAACTTCCAGGAAGGGAAGATGACCGAGACCTCAAACGCCAAAGCTTTCGTCGAAAACTATCTGAAGGAACCACAGCGGGAAAATCTACCAAGTCTGGATTACGAATACATCTATGTCGCTAAGTCCAATACGGGAATCCCCAGTGGGATGGATATCGATAACAACGGCGAGATCGTAACCGAATCGGGATCCGGAGAATACGGCAACGATTGCTACGGCTGGGGCGAGTATCCAGGCCAGTACGCAATGGCTTTCCTCAGCAAGTACCCGATAAAACGGGATCAAGTCCGAACATTTAGAAAGTTCCTCTGGAAGGACATGCCGGACAATAAGATGCCAATTGGCTCCAAGCACGGTGGCCAGTTCCTGACTAAAGAAGAAGCAAAAAAGTTCAGACTTTCATCCAAGAGCCACTGGGACGTACCGGTCAACATAGACGGTACCACCGTACACGTGCTGATGGCCCATCCGACACCGCCTGTCTTTGATGCTGAAGCCAATCTAAATGGACGCAGAAATCATGACGAGGTCAGGCTGCTTACCGATTACGCGGAAGGCAAGGATTACATCTACGATGACAGCGGAGAGAAAGGCGGTCTGCCCGAAGATGCCAAGTTCGTCCTGATGGGTGACATGAATGCATCACCCGGAGGTGCGGACAATTTCAAGGCCGCGAATTTACTAATAGAAAACCCGGAAATGAACACTTCGACTTTCCCGATGAGTCAGGGTGGAATAGATATCTCGGCGGCATCCCGATTTAACACTCTGGGTGATTTACGCGTCGATTACGTTATTCCATCAAAGGATATAGAGATCAAAGGATCGGCCGTCTTCTGGCCGGGACTCGGTCCGGGAGCAATCAGGTTGCAGGAAGTCACCAAAAACGCCTCCGACCATAGGCTGGTCTGGGTCGAAGCAGACGTCAGCTAACAAATTTTAGCACCAACTAAAAATACCATTAGCCCCGTCTTTCTAGGCGGGGCTTTTTTATTTGACCGGGCATATGCTATGTATTAGCTAAAACAATCTACCCACTACGGAAAAAATAAATCCAGGTAAAAGGGTGGATCACCTTAAGGTGAGGTGAGCTGCAGTTCCCTCCACATTCTTTTCCCTATAGCAGAACAAGAAAGAGTTAATCGGTAACTGAGAACTTTTCTGCGAGTTTCTTCTCGACTACCCGGGGTACGAATGTACTTACGTCCCCGCCCAGTTGCTTCACTTCCTTGACTATGCTAGAACTGAGAAAAGAATACTCCCCCGAGGTCATAAGGAATACCGATTCTATGCTCGGAGCAAGATCTCTATTGGTTAAAGCCATTTGAAATTCGTATTCAAAATCGGAGTTTGCCCTGAGACCTCTAACTATTGATTCCCTGTCGTGGGATTTTGCACAGTTTACCAACAGTCCATCGAAGGTTATTACCTTTGATACTTCTATATTCTCTTCTTCCAATGCTGCCAGGGCGAGATCCTTTCTTTCCTCTGGCGGGAATAGTGTCTCCTTGCTGGGATTTTCGACTATTCCTACGATGAGATCGTCAAAAATTTTTTCCGCTCTTTCTATTATGTCGAGGTGGCCATATGTTATTGGGTCAAAGCTTCCTGGATATAGAGCCTTTGGCATGTCTGGTTACCTCCTGGGCTTGAATAAATGATTAATAAATTACTTCTGAATAGTACCTTTATTATACCCGTGAAGCCTTCCTCGTGAAAGCTGGGCTCCGTCTTATTTGGTGTTAAAAGTTCTGGAAAACTTGCAAGGCCCAAAAACAGTAGTTACACTAATTATGAAATTGTTTCTTTGAGAGCGATTTTTTATGCAGTGATTTAAATGCGAGGAAAGTTAAATTTCCCCGGTTTAAACTAGCCTGGATAAACGGGAGGTTTTTGTATGGCAGAAGTAAGATTAAACAACGTAACAAAGATGTTTGGCGATTTAACGGCGGTGGATAGTGCTAATCTAACCATAGAGGACTCGGAATTTATCGTGCTTGTCGGTCCTTCGGGCTGCGGAAAAACAACCACTCTTCGGTGTGTGGCCGGGCTGGAAGAGCCCACCAAGGGTGAGGTCTACATCGGCGATGAAGTCGTAAACGGTGTCCCCCCAAAAGACAGAGATATAGCGATGGTCTTTCAAAATTACGCCCTTTATCCCCACATGGACGTCTACAACAATATCGCTTTCGGACTTAAGCTACGCAAGCTACCGAAAGACGAGATCGAAGAGAGGGTAAATAGGACGGCCGAACTACTGGGTATACACGACAAGCTTGACTCCAAGCCAAAGGAACTCTCCGGAGGGCAGCGTCAGAGAGTTGCAGTGGGGAGGGCAATAGCACGAAACCCGAAGGTATTCCTGTTCGACGAGCCTTTATCCAACCTCGACGCCAAACTGAGGGTCCAGATGAGGGCTGAACTCCAGGAATTACACCACAACCTGGAAACGACATCGATGTACGTAACCCACGATCAGGTAGAAGCGATGACTTTGGGTAACAGGGTTGCCGTAATTGATGAAGGGATCATCCAGCAGTACGCCGCGCCCCAGGAGATCTACGATTACCCGAGCAACAAGTTCGTGGCCGGCTTCATAGGTAGTCCTTCAATGAACTTCCTGGATGCTCGCATAAAAGAAGAAGATGGCAATATATACGTCGAAGGGGACGGCTTCAATCTTTTGTTGACCGATAAGATCACCGATCAGCTGGAAGGGATGAACGGAAAAGATATAACGTTCGGTGTAAGGCCTGAAGATCTCACGGCGGAACAGACCGTCCACGAAGGGGACAGAACTAAAAGCTTCGATACCCACGTATTGGTTACCGAGCCGCTTGGCGACGAGATAATCGTCCACGCAGAAGTCGGTGACCAGGAGATCGTCGCTCAGCTTGATCCGAGGGTAGAGATCGAACCTCATCAGGACGTAACACTGTTCGCGGACATGGATTACATACATATATTTGATAAAGAAACGGAAGAGGCGTTGGTTTAACCCTTTCCGTACGGAATTATTTTCACCACAATTTTAATTACATGATTTTAGGCCTCCGGTTGGCGGGGGCCTTTTTATTTAGCTTGCAGAATTAATTTGGTAACCAGGTGCCCGAGAGATGAAACTATCGGTTTTTTTTCATAAGCTGCGAGACATTTTGATTGATGGATTGGTAACAATACTTCCGATATCGATAACCATCTACTTGCTCTGGCTC
The DNA here is from genome assembly GCA_018334915.1 of Candidatus Bipolaricaulota bacterium. Taxonomy (GTDB): domain Bacteria; phylum Bipolaricaulota; class Bipolaricaulia; order M55B111; family M55B111; genus JAGXLP01. Next base: position 16,241 of record JAGXLB010000010.1, on the reverse strand, counting down.
GGCTATAATTTAATAGACCAATTTTTTGGTCGAGGAACCGTGCTTGGAGCCCAGCTCAGCCGATCTCTCCAGCGTCTATTTGGAATCGAATGGATTCCCGGCCTCAGTATAATCTATACCGTGGTTGTAGTGCTGATACTGGGGTTAGTCTCGCGGGTATACCTAGGTAAGCTCGTTCGGAGGTACTTTGGACTGGCATTAAAACGAGTGCCCATCGTTAAGCGCATTTACCCCCCTGCTCAGGAGATTTCGGAGGCCGTCCTTGGACAAGGGGATTTTTCCTCTTTCAAGGAGGCGGTACTCTTCGAGTATCCTAGATCTGGTAGCTATACCATTGGGTTTATTACCAATCATATCGAGGACAAGGTCGCTGTGTACATCTTTAGTGCTCCAAATCCTTTTACCGGTAAATTGTTCATCGTGCCCGAAGAGGACGTTACTTATTTGGACCTGTCAGTAGAAGAAGGAATCAAAATGGTTATATCTATGGGGATTTCTACGCCGGGGTCAGCGGGCGAATCTCAGAATCTCGAAGAACTTGCACAAACCAACGGTCTTTCCCGGGAAGTGTAAGCTTTGATTCCCATTCGCGATAGAAGACCGAGCTATCGCTTCTCCTGGGTTACGGTCAGTCTTATTGCTCTTAACGTCATCGTTTTTCTCTTTACCTTAACGCTTGGCACCCAGCCTGATCGGACCCTTAATTTGACTAAATGGAAGGATTACGGGATTTTACCGTACAACCAAAACATTAGGGCCACAAGGGTTCCCGTTTCTGCCAGAAGATATTTTTACTTTAAATTTGGAGCGGTACCCGGTGAAGTCGCGAATTTTGCCGATTTCCCTCCTACTGTCCCTTTTCCGATCTTTTTCACCATGATTACGTCTACCTTTCTTCACGGTGGAATTTTTCACCTAGCTGGCAATATGTTGTTCCTCTGGATTTTTGGTGATAATGTGGAAGATGCTATGGGACCGGTTCGATTTTTACTGTTCTATTTTCTGGCGGGGCTTGCCGGGGGAGCCCTACAGATAATGGCAAATAGCGGCAGTGGAACTCCTATGGTTGGAGCATCCGGAGCTATAGCCGGAGTAATGGCCGCGTATCTCCTGCTTTATCCTAACTCCAGGATAGTTACCCTGGTACCAATATTCTTCTTCATCACGTTCATAGAGATACCCGCTTTCATTATGGTAGGTCTCTGGTTTTTATTTGAGCTAATCCGGGCAGTTGGAGAGCCAGTTGGGCAGGTGGCCAGGCTAGCCCACGTGGGTGGATTCATCGGGGGTTTGCTTATGACCCCTTATTTCAAAAAGAGATTTATAAAAATTAGGCTCTGGGATTACTTTTTTAAGTAAAGTTTTCAGGGCCGGGGTTTTGTTCTTAACTTAAATAATTTATCTCTCTGTAGAAATCGTTCTCTCTGACGAATTTTACCAGCTTTTCGTACGTTTTGTGAGTCGATAGAGTCTTGGAATCCCCGATCATTATTAACTTCCTTCGTGCCCTGGTTAAAGAGACGTTAAGCCGTCTCACGTCAGTAAGAAAACCTAACTGATCATCTTCGTTACTTCTAACGAACGAAATAATTACTACTTCTTTCTCTCTCCCCTGGAAACCGTCGACCGTCTTTATTTCGAGATTTTTCTCGTCGATTCTGGAGCTTAGCAGGTCAATTTGATCGTCGTAGGGCGAAATAACTCCGATATTTTTCGCGGGGAGGTAATCCATTAGCCAGCCCACTAGTCTGGAGACGATTTTTGCTTCAGCCGGGTTTTCCCGGGAAGTAGAGCCGGGTCTTTGTCTCTCCCCCGCGTCGATCTTTTTGGTATCTAGAAAACTCACCGGTCGTTCGGGATTCAGAGCTCCAGTGAACCACGAAGGTTCGGTTCCATCTATCTTATAATTATCCGGCAGTAAACTGGCCAGTGTGTGGCTGGCCACCGAACTATCCGCCTGAAGTTTCCCGGCGTAGAAATTACGATTCGAAAACTCCATAATCTTTTCGTTCATCCTGAACTGTGTGAGCAACATTTCAGTTATCGAGCCCCCTTTTCGGGAGACGAGCCTCTCAAAAGCGGTAACCTGCAGATCTTTTTTCGCCTCTTCGGCAAGTATCGTTGGGGGTAGTTGTTTGTGATCACCTGCCATGATAACCCGGCTCGCCTTATTTATTGGAATCAAGCAGGAAGGTTCGGTAGCTTGAGTGGCTTCGTCAATTGCGACTACGTCGAAAGTCCACTCTTCGACAAGGCTCGACCCGGCCGTGGAATTAGTGGTACATACCACATCCGATTCGTCGATAATTTCGTTAATTGCTTCTTCTTCCAGTTGCTGGCTTCGTTCGTAGAGTTCGTCGATTTCCTCTTGGAGTTTCAACCAGCTCGACATTTCTTTGATTTTGGCCCGTGAGACCCCTCTAGAACCTGACCCTTTCTGGGCGAGCTGGTGAATTTGAGAATCGCTCATACCCCGGCGATACCTTCCGGAGGGAAACTGGTAAGAGTCCTGTTCGTCCTGGAGTTTTTTCGCTTCCTCCCTTAATTCCCGAGATCTCTGGTACTTGGAGTTCTCCTGGATTTTGTAATCAAGACTGACCTCGCGCAAATACGGGGTGATGCGGGCCGGGTGACCTACTCTGACCACCTCTACTTCCCTATCTATAAGAAATTCGACTATATTATCCACGGCTATATTGGAGGCCGCGGTTGCCAGTATCTTTTGGTCTTGCCTTACCAGTTCTTCTATAACTCCGGCTAGAGTTGTGGTTTTACCTGTACCCGGGGGGCCGTGTATGCAGAAGAACGATTCGGCGCTGGTTGCTCTACGAGCGGCTTTCTTTTGAGAGCTATCCAATCCGCCGTTCGCTAAATCGAGCCTGGGCTCTTTTACGTCCTTAATGGGGGCCAGGCAGAGTAATTTTTCCACAAGTTCCCGGTTGAAATGAAAGGGAAGTTTCTCGAGGCTTTCCAGCATTCGTTGATAGGTGATGTCGTTTACGTAAAGATCCATTCTCAGATCTTTCCCCAGTAAAAAGCTATCCGGCTGATCATCGAAGGCGACGGTGGTGGAGTAGCTTGTCTGTTCGGCTACTGTACCCGTGGGGTTGTCGTCCCTTAACGGATCGTTTTTAGAGAGCATGACAAGATCTCCGACCGCCAGTTCGTTTTCCGGTAGTGTCTCGCCCTTCCTGTTCCTGCTGAACTTGATCATTCTCTTTCCACCGAGGTCTTCTCCGACGTCCTTTCCCCGAAGGTGCAGCAGGGCCCTGCCCATTTTTTCCCTTTCCCTCCCGCTGGTTTCTCTTATCTCTCTTTTGTGGCGTTCCATCTCTTTTTTACGTTCGAGCTGGACAAGATTTCGGTACTTTTCTATATAGCCTTTGATCTTTTCCCAGGGTTTTTCTTCCCACTGAACGACATCGACATCTTCCGGACCAACGGAATTAATATTTTCCTCTTGGTATGAATTTTTTCCCGTATACACTTCTACCGCGGCAAGGGTTTCATCGCAATTTATTTTCCCTATATTATCGGGAGTTAGCGATGTCTGGTTTACCAGAGCTCCGATTATATCCCTAGCCTCTGTACCATGTGACAGTCCTCGGATTAGAAGATAGTGCATGATAAAAATTTCTCCCAAAGATTTATTTTTGATCTACGCTATTTTAGATCCAGTCAGGAATGGTTGACTTGCCGGAATGATCAAACTATACTTATCTTCCAGCCAGGGTGGCGGAATTGGCAGACGCGCGGGACTCAAAATCCCGTGGTCCGTTTGGACCGTGCGGGTTCGACTCCCGCCCTTGGCACCAGGTTATATAGCCTTCTTTACTTTACCGCTTTTAATACAATCCGTGCATACGGTTTTCCGAACCTTCTTTCCGTTTTCCCATACTTTAACCTTCTTCAAATTTGGTTTGCGTTTCCTGCTCGTTCGCTGGTTTGAATTACTTACGTCGTTACCGAAACTGGAGCCTTTGCCACATACTTCGCATTTATTTGCCATTTTTATCACCTTTTATTTTGAGTTCCAATTTATTTCAGCGATTGGTCGCTGAGCGTAAAGTGGTTCCAGAGAGGCCAGTTCGTCCTCCCCTCCTTGAATATCTCTACCTAAAAAAGCCACCTGCAGACCTGAAGGGTAGTTTAGTTCTCCTTTGGATAATACAGCGTTATCAATTCCGTTAAACTTATTTCTGTGCTCTGGCACGGCGTCTCCAATCAGCAACACTGGTTTAGTGGCATTGTTCTTTTGGAGACTTATCCTCTTTTTGGCTTCACCGACGGAAATAGATTCTTCTTCTCCCATTTTGTTTCCGTCTTTGTTGAACCCGGCATAATATACCAGGTCTCTCCTGTCCTTTATAAGCGTATATACCACTCCGGGGTAGTATTCTACCTTCTTGTAGTAGCAGGTCGTCAGTGGTACGCCCACCAGGGGAATTCCCAGTCCGTGTGCGAGACCCTTTGCCGTGCTGATCCCTATTCTTAGTCCCGTAAAGGAACCCGGACCTCTTGAAACACCTATTTTCTCCACGTCTGATATTTTTAGATCCGACTCTTTCAACAACAGATCAATTGAGGAAAGAAGCCTTTCGGACTGGCTTTCGTCGGCCTCAAAGGTAAACTCTCCTATGACGTCCTCTTCGTCGATTAAACCGACTGTTCCGAGGTCTGTAGCTGTATCAAATCCTAGGGTAAGCATTATCTCCTCAATTGCTATTGTTAATGGAGTGGAAGAAGCCAATTACTGTACCTTAGAATAATTGTTTAATTCTAATGGAGGGGACAGGAAGGTTCAATGATCCCGGACTTAACCCTGATATTCAGACTGGCTAAAGGGTTTACTCTTCGAATTTGACTGCCGTGCCATAAGCGAGAATCTCCGCGGCGCCACCCATAGTCTGGGAAGTTGTAAACCTTACTTCCAATATTCCATCTGCACCCATCTCCTCCGCTTCCTTTACCATGCGATCAATAGCTTCGTCCCGGGCATCGTTCAGCATTTCAGTGTAGTCCTTGATTTCGCCTCCGATCAGATTACGCAGTCCGGCAAGTATATCTCTACCAAAACCTCTTGCTCTGATTGTATTGCCCCGTACAAGGCCCAGGCTGGTTTCGATCTCTTCCCCCACTACTTCACCGGTTGAATATAGTTTCATTATTAACCTCCTTGTTTGAAAATTGGGTAGAAAATTTCGATTCGTAATTCCTACCGATCCCCGACATTGTTGAAATTATCCGGTCCTGAAAAATTTTGCAACTATTGCTTATTTATCCCAGCGGGGCTACAAACTTTGGCTCAGTTCTTTCACCGCCGCTGGACTAAACTTTTAGCCCTTATCTGCCCTCTGTCGCTTACCTGGCTGCCGGATTACCTCTACTGATAAGATTTTAAGGTTAAATAAGTTGCCATATAAGTGGCAAAAGGCAATATGGAGGTCAAAATGACCTAAATGTTTATGAATTACGGCTCGCTTTCAGGCAATGGGGAAAGAACCAAATTTGTTCGATTTTGTTGGCCTCGCTATCCAACTCCAGGTCAGTGATTTCAGTGGCTGTATCTCCTTTGTTGAAATAGAGTTAACCGTGTGATAACATTTTTCAACCCAAAAGAATAGACAAAAGGAGAGGTTTTACCGTGGAAATCACTAGAGTCGAAATAAGACCGATGAAGGACGAAGGGAACTTAAAGTCGTTCTGTTCTGTCGTTTTTGACGACGTATTTATCATTCATTCGGTAAAGGTTATCGAGGGTAGCAACGGCCTGTTCGTGGCTATGCCGAGCAGAGAGGTTGGGGACGGCGAGTATCGCGATACCGCCCATCCCATAGACAACGATTTCAGGCTGGAGCTGGAAGAGAAAGTTCTCAAAAAGTACAGGGAAGAAGTTGGTGAAGAAGCGGAAGAAGAAGCCGAAGATCTTAGTTCTGCCGAGGAAACCGTCGGAGGGCAAGGTTTAGAAGAGGAAGAAGAGGAAGAAGAGGAAGAAATCGAAGACTTGAGTTTCACCGACGAATTTTAGCCCGAGCGAAGCAGTTTTGGACAGTTAAGGTCAGCTGCTTCCGAATATAATATATTATTTTATTTTTAATTTAATAGGGCGTGGCCAAGGGGTAAGGCACAGGGTTTTGGTCCCTGGACCGGTGGTTCGAATCCACCCGCCCTAGCTAGGTGGTTCTGTATAATTCCGGTCCTGGTTTTTTCTCCAACCATCAATCAGGAGTATCACTATCAGCCCGAACCCTATCCCGAAAATATCTGCAAACCAGTCTAATACTGATGCAGTCCTGTAGTGAAAGAAAATCTGGACCAGTTCAGTTAATCCCCCGTAAAAAAATGATAGAGTAATAAGGCTTCTGTACCTTCCATCACTCTCGGTATAATAACTAATTGCTTTATAGCCAATTAACGTAAACAGGGTGAATTCCCCGGCATGTATTAGCTTGTCAGCACCGGGAACGGTTATAATAGGTACACCTTCCTGTACGGGATGGATTGAGGCGTAAAATATAATTCCGGCGTAAACGATAAATATTGCAGTCCAGGCCAACTTCTTTATCTTTTCAGCTGGATAAATGGACACTTTCAACTTCGGGTACCCCCGTTATTCCGTTTCAGTATAGCCGCAGTCCGGGCAGTTCTTTATAGTTTCGTCCGTGAATTCGTTATGGACCCGCGATATATTCAACCTACTTCCGCACTGGGGGCACCTTTTCATAGCTTCCCGACGGACCAGTACGGTAATCAGTAAAACTCCGCCAACTATTCCACCAATGATGTGGGCTAAACTAAGCCCACCCGATTTTTCGGTGGATTGATCCTTTTTCTTTTTAGGCGGAAATGCTTTTCTGTAAATTGTTTTTACTGCGTACAGTGCCCCAGATCTGATGTCACCGCTACTCGCTCGTTTTTTCAGAGTTTCCTGGTAGTTTTTAAAATCCTCGGACGAAAAAAGGTTCAAAACGGTTGGGGTAAAGAAAGTTCTCACCGCCCAGCCCTCTTTCCCCTGAACGAATAAAACGAAGTTTTCGTTTATTCCCTCCTGAATACCCCACTTAGCTCTTATTTTAGAGGCGAATATATCGGGATTAAGATAGGGGTCACGGGTCGATATTAGCAGGGTCAGCCCTATTTTTTTATCTTCCAACTGGGTGATTTTTTCCCGTAAATTTCTCTGGTTCTCCATAGTAAGTATATTTCCGTAGTCATTGAGTCTGCCTATTCTATCCGGGAGGGAGATGGAGAGGGAAGGTAAGGAGGCCAGGATAATGAGGCTCAGGGTCAATGGGATAATTAACCTAGCCGCAGAGACCAAACTCTTTATCCGATGAAGAGGATTCGAGAACAATTTTCACAGGTTGCTATCTCCTGAGAATCGCGCGCCCGCTTAATGGTGTTTTTGCTTACGGACATCTGGCAGCCCTGGCAGACTCCGTTCTTGATCTGAACTACAGGATCATTGTTTGCGGACCTAAGTCGATCGTATTGACTGATTAACCTCTCTGGAATTCCTTCCAAAACGTCCTCCTTGTCTTTCTTCAGCTCCTGGAGGTCATTGGCCATCTTTTCCTTCTCATCTTCCAGGTCGGCTATCTTTTCTTTCTTTTTTTTAATAGCTTCACTAGTTTCTGATTTCTGTTTTTTTCTCTCTTCTTTTGTTCTATCTATCTCCATCATTATATCGATTGCTTCGTCTTCTAGTTTTTCCATCCTGTTAGTTGAGTGTTCGATTTTTTCCTCGAGTGCTTCAGTTTCCTTGAAGCTAATAATTCCTTCGTCCAGTCTTTCCTGGTACTTTTCTATCTGGTTCTGAAGTTCGTCGACCTCCCGGTTTTTTTCCTCGCTTTTTTCTTTTAATTTTTTCAATCTTTCTTCTCTTTCCTTTTCCTTTTCTTTTAAAAGGTCGATTTCTTCTTCAAGCTTATCCTTCCTCTGCTCTAATTTGCCGATCCTGAGATCTTTTTTCCGGATTGTGTCATCTATTTCTTGAAGTTTCAGAAGTTTTTCCACGTTTTTGTTCAAATCTCAGTTCCCTCCTCGTGAAACTCTATCTGTAATTCATCACTGGTGAAACGATCCCGTAAGAGATTTCCCACCCAGGGAGTAAACACCTTTTCAGAGTGATAATGACCTACTTCTATTACGGTCAGACCCATCTCCTTTGTTTTCAGTCTTTCGTGATAATCCAACTCACCGGTGATTAATAGATCAACCCCTGAGTTATCCGCCGGACTTACAACTGATCCACCGGAACCGGGAGATGCAGCTACCCAGTTTACGGGACCTGATAGAGTTCCGGAAACGGTCATTTCTTTTTCGTCTACTTCAAGGGTTTCTGCCACGAAGGATTTCGCCTCTTTGATTCCCCGGGCTGACTTCCACCTGCCTATGCGACCCAGGCCAACTCCGGGCTCTGACCTTTCTGTTTTTATCAGGGAGAACCCGGGTTCCTCGTAAGGGTGGGACCGTCTCAGAGCCGAAATTACCTGATCTTTGGCACTAGGTTCCACCAGAAAATCCAGCCTTACTTCCTTCGTGGACTCTGACCTGTTCTCTCGCCCCTGATGAGGAGTGGCTGACTTCAGTGGTTTGAACCTGCCCTCCGCTTTCCAGCGATAGTAGCTATCTTCATAGTTTCCTACCTTCCCCGCCCCCGCACCTGTAAGTGCTTCTACCAGGTAGTCTTCCTCTGATCGGGGAACAAATACTTCCAGTTTGAACAGTTTCCCCGTTTCCAGTCTTGTTAGGGGGCTCGTAGAATGGAGATCCAGTCTTTCAGCCAGTCCCTGGGATAATCCCCGTTCCGATTGATCAAACGGGGTATGGATGGAGATCAATCCTGTTCCATTCTGGACCAGAGTGAAAATCTTTTTACCGGTCAGGGTATCCTGATCCAGGCTATCCAGCTGGGAGAAAATAAGAGGGTGATGGGTAAGCACAAGGTCTACTTCTCTGGTGACGCTTTTGTCTATCAATTCCAGTGATGGGTCGAGATCAATTAGTATTTTACTAATATTTTCCTGGCCGGTACTAACCTGAGTCCCGGAATTATCCCAGTCGGACTCCAGATGTGGAGGAGCAATCTCCTCGAGAAATTCGACTAAAGCTCTGTGACGAACCAGGAAAATCACCTCGGGAAATAATATAATCTCTCGTAAGTCAAATATCAACGCAAAGGGCAGCAAGTTTCCGACTTCCCACAAGATCCTTATGACGGCTATTCTTAGGATTAATTGGAATAGGTGTGAATTGTAGATATAATTTAAGATAGAAACCGACCAACACGAGGTAATATAATGAACTTTTGTTTGAACAATAACCCGAGAGAAATTTTTAATAGATACGCGGGAAACCCTATATTAAAGGCAGAAGAATGGCCATACGTGGTAAATTCCGTCTTTAATCCGGGCGCGACTAAACTCGATGGAGAGACTATATTGCTCTGCCGTGTAGAGGATTGCCGCGGCTTTTCTCACCTGACGGTAGCCCGAAGCCAGGACGGTAAAACGGGCTGGAAAGTCGATGATAACCCTACTTTATCCAGATCGGAGGAGTTTCACGAGGAGCAATGGGGGTTAGAGGATCCAAGAATAGTGTGGTTCGCTCCAATGGAAAAATACGCCATAACCTATACTTCCTTTTCCCCGGCAGGACCACAGGTTTCATTGGCCTTTACTGAAGACTTCGAAACTTTTGATAAGCGAGGAGTAATGCTGTCCCCAGAAGACAAGGACGCATCTCTCTTTCCCCGGAAGTTTGGTGACAGGTACGTATTGATACACCGACCGATTGTCAGGGGAGAACAGCATATATGGATATCTTTTTCCCCCGATCTCGTCCACTGGGGTGAGCACGAGATATTGATAACCAGACGGAGTGGCTGGTGGGACGACGCAAAGGTCGGACTTGGTCCCCAGCCTATAGAAACGGAGGAAGGATGGCTGATTATCTATCACGGGGTGCGAGAGACGGCTTCTGGAAGCCTGTACAGAGTTGGGCTGGCGTTACTGGACCGAAATGACCCGACGAAAGTGATCAAGCGAGCTGATCCCTGGGTGATGGGGCCAAGGGAAGATTACGAATACAGGGGCGACGTCCCGGGTGTCGTATTTCCCACTGGAGCGGTGGTTGACAATCAAGAGGAAAGTAAAAAGTTAAGGATTTATTACGGGGCCGCCGATTCCAGTATTGGCGTAGCTACGGCTGAACTGGACGACCTTTTACAATATCTGTTGGCTGGCTAGTTTTATTTAGCCTCTCCGCTTTGCGGAAACCTCTGACTTTTACGTATTTACGATAAATAGCTTGAATATCAATCATTACCTCAGATTTTAGATTTATTTTTTAGGGGGTGGTTACCTTGACCGATGAAAAAATTGGGGAGACTTCCGTAACGTTTCTTGCCACTTACCCGCCCAGAAAATGTGGAATTGGGACTTTTACTCACGACTTAGCCAGGAACGTATCTCAGAGATACGGAGAAGAACTATCCGCCAAGGGCAGAGTTAATATTGCTGCCCTGAATGATCAGCCAGAAGGTTACGAATACGGTCCGGAGGTGGGATTCGAAATCAATGCCCAGAACAAGCTTGACTATCGAAGAGCCGCGGACTACGTAAATCTTTCCGATACAAGGGTCGTAAACGTTCAGCATGAGTACGGGATCTTTGGGGGCGAGGACGGGGAAAACCTTCTGACTTTCCTTGACGTAGTAAGGAAACCCGTTATATCCACGCTCCACACTATACTTAAAAACCCATCGGACCACCAGCGGGAGGTCCTTAAAGAGGTATGTAATCTATCGACGGAAGTTGTGGTGCTCGCCAATAAAGGTAAAGAGTTACTTCGGGACTTCTACGACGTACCACCGGACAAGGTTTCGATGATTCCTCATGGAGCGCCTGATGTACCTTTTTTGGATACTTCTTATTACAAAGAGGACTACGGAATTGAAGGTCGGTCTGTGATATTAACTTTTGGCTTGCTGGGCCCCAATAAGGGTATAGAAGTGGCGATTGAAGCTATGGAGAGGGTTGCAAAAGAATTTCCCGAATCACTATACATAGTTCTGGGAGCGACCCATCCTCACGTCAAGGAAGAGAGGGGTGAGGAATATAGGTTGAACCTTGAGAGGATGGTAAGGGAGAGGGGGCTTCAGAATAACGTGGTATTTCACGAGATGTTCGTTCCGCTGGACGAGCTTAAGAAATACCTGGTGACCAGTGATATTTACCTTACTCCCTATCTTTCTCGAGAGCAAATTTCCTCAGGTACTCTGGCTTATGCCGTTGCCCTGGGTAATGCCGTAGTGTCAACTCCTTACTGGTATGCCGAGGAAATGCTGGCTGACGGCAGAGGGAAGCTTGTTCCATTTGAGAATCCGGATGCAACAGGGGAAGCAATTATCGACCTCCTTGCAAACGAAGGAAAACGCCAGGCTATGAGACGGAGTGCCTATCAGTTCGGCAGGGATATGATCTGGCATTCGGTGGCTGCTAAATACCAGGAGAAGTACCACGAAGCGATCAAAAAGTACAAGGAAGACGTCAAAGTATCTACGGGTGAACAGGTTGACCCTAGTGATAGTCTCCCTGATTTACCGGAAGTAAAAATAGATTACTTAAAGACGCTGACTGATGACACGGGAATCTATCAACACGCCTCTTATACCGTACCGAACAGAAAGTTTGGGTATACAACCGATGACAACGCTCGAGGAGCAATAGTTGCCCTCGATCAGTGGAAGATTTTTGGGGAAGATTCTGCCCTTGAACTGCTGCGGACGTATCTTTCGTTTCTGGGGTCAGCCATTGATCCTCAAACCGGCCAGGCGCGAAATTACTTATCTTTTGACAGGCAGTGGGAACGGGAGGAAAGGACCGAGGACGCGCATGGACGATTGGTCTGGGCAGCCGGTACGTTGATTAAAAAGAGGCCGAACGAAGCGCTGGTTGGCTATGGGAACCAGCTTTTTCATCAGGCGGCCGATTCGGTTAGTGATTTTACATCTCCCCGGGCTTGGGCTTTTTCGATTCTGGGAATCAGGAGATATCTCGACAAGTTCGAAGGAGACAGGAACACGAAATTACTGGGAAATTCTCTGGCGGATAGATTGCTGGAAAGATTCAAAGAAAATTCTTCCGACGACTGGGTCTGGCCCGAGGACAGCGTTACCTACGAAAACGCCCGGTTGCCCCAGGCACTTATATGCTGGGGTGATTTTACTTCAAACGAAGAAATGAAGGACTGGGGACTTAAAAGCCTTCGCTGGTTAATGGACATTCAAACCGATTCAAGCAGGAATATTATATCGTTAATCGGCAACGACGGATGGCTCGTTCGAGGAGGGAAAAAGGCTGATTATGACCAGCAGCCTGTCGAGGTAGCTGCGTTGATTGATGCGAACTGGCAGGCCTGGCAGGCGACGGATTCCAGGGAATACCTGGAGAACATTTACATGGCTTTCAACTGGTTTTTGGGTAAAAATGACCTTGGTGTTACCCTGTACGACTTTCGGAGCGGTGGATGCAGGGACGGATTACATCCTTCCCGGGCCAACGAAAACGAAGGGGCGGAGTCGACTCTTTCCTGGCTCATGGCGCTCCAGAGGATGTACAAATTAATGGGTGAATTGAAAAGCAAGCCGGAATTGAAACAGAAATCCGAACCTACAACTGAGAATAAGTAGTTACCCGTATTCCACATTTTAATTTTGGGGTTGTTTAACCTGGGTGAGAATATGAAACCGGAGAGCTTTGCGACCAAAAGGTCCGGGCTAAATATTTTTTGGGCTTTTGTGCTGACATTATTTTTAAGCTCAATTGTTATTTCCGCTGAGGGGCGGGAGCTTAAAGAACCAATCTGGGGACCGTATCTAACTTTGAAAGATAGTTATACCGTTGCGGTGAACTGGAGAACGGACCGGGCAACTACTGGAAAGCTGAGTTACGAAAAAGCAGATTTTTATCTAGAACAAGAAAAGTTGAGGCAAAGAGCTGAGGAGGAAAGTGGAAAGCGGCTTTTCCATCACGTCAAACTGGATGGACTGACTTCCGGTGCAGAATACGTTTATTGCATTGGAAAAGACCCCGGACGTGGTGAGATCAATTACTTCGGAAGTCCAGCCAGTGAGGCTAATGACTTTTCCTTTTTCGTATACGGCGATACCAGGACCTGTCCCAGAAGACATAGACTAGTCGCTTCGGAAATGGCACTGGATCCTTTCCATCCTTCGTTCATTATCCACACGGGAGATCTCGTCGAAAGTCCGGTTTCTAACAATTGGGCGGACTTCTTCTGGGCGATCGAGCCTTTCAGCAAATCCACGCCGATCGTTCCCGCACTGGGTAATCACGAGAGAAACGACGATAGTTATTACGACGCCTTTGGGTTGCCCGCGGGAGGCGGTGAGTACGGGAAGCAGTGGTATTCGCTTTCCTATGGCCGAGTTAAGTTTATCGTTCTGGACTCCAATCGACACCTGATGGGGCACTCGAACTTTTCAGAAGAACGTGAGTGGCTGGTAGAAGAACTTAAAAGTAACACGAAACCAGTTACCGTAGTGATATTTCACCATCCGATCTACTCCTCGGTGTACTCCGAAGGAGTCGACGCCGGGTTGGAGGACAGCTGGGGTACACTTTTCGAGAAGCACGGAGTGGACCTGGTATTCAATGGACACGTTCATTCTTACGAACGGGCAGTCAAGAACGGAGTCACCTACGTGGTTACCGGTGGTGGCGGTGCACCGACGGGTAACTTATCGTCGAGGTTTGATTTCTCACGCAGGGCAAAAGGTGATTCGCTGCATTACGTAAGGGTATTGGTGGATGAGAACGAGATAAAACTACAGACGATTGAGGTCGCTAGGATTAACCGGGAGGCGGACGCCGGGAGAGTTGGTTGTAACGTAGACATGACTGTAGACCGGGACGTTATAGATGAGGTAGTTATCGACGCTAGTTGAAGTTTTAGTTAAGATGTTGCGGTCTACTAGACAATTAGAGTTTGATCTCAATTCTTTCTCCATCGTATGAAAGCGAAACTTAGTTTATGAAGGTTGGTTTCATTTTTTACTAAGTGCTCCCCCCTTATCTGGCTGCCGGATTTCGTCTACTGCTGGGTTTCTTGAGAGAGTTGCTAGATAAGGGGGGAGAGCACTTAGTCGAGCCGGACAAATAAATCCGCCGTTGCTGAAAGAATTGAATAGATTGTACTTTTTCACTCTTCGTTTGCAGGGACTATGATGGTTCTGCTCCTGGGAGCGATCTCGAGTTCCGCCGGCGTCGTACCTTCTAACTCTCCATCGAACATCTTTATCAACCGAGATCTCGATTCTATTCTGACCTTTTTTGCCCTCAAAAACTCTATCTTTGGATGGTTTACGTGTTCTCCTCTGTAAGCTTGCCTCAAAGCCAGTAGGAGTTCCATCCTCCCGGCGCCGGAGATAATTGCAACGTCAAGTAATCCGTCATCCATCTCGGCTTGAGGTACAAGTTCCAGACCCCCCGCGGTAAACCGAGAATTTGTTACGAAGATTGCGTTTGCTCTTTGGTTTCGTGTGTTACCGTCCAGTTCCAGTTGAAACTCGTAATTGTCCAGGTCAGTCACGGAACGCAGCAAGCCGATAAAATAGATTAACGAACTCCTTACAGGACCCCTTTTGTACCTATTGAACCTTTCTACTACGTGGGACGGGAACCCAACTCCCATTACGTTGAAGAACTTTCCCCGTTCAACTCCGAGATCAACCTTTTTAATTGCAGTATTTATGAGGTATTGCGAGGCTCTGGAAACATCCGTAGAAATACCGAGACTCCGCGCGAAGTCGTTACCCATGCCCGCCGGAATTATTCCTATTGGAGTATCCGGAGACAGGATCCCGTTTAGTACTTCCCGAACGGTACCGTCGCCGCCCATTGCAACTACCCTGTCTCCTGAAGCCTCTATCTGTCCTGCGAGTTCAGTTGCGTGGCCTGGAAACCGGGTTCGAACAATATCGTATTTTACATCTTCCGAATCAAGAATTTTTTCTACTTTTGGTAACTTTTTGAGGGAAGTTCCTCCCCCGGCTACTGGATTAACTACAATTTTCGTTTGCATTTCCCTCACCGATTATGATATAAACTATATCGGATTGTCGGCATTTACCAAAACTTACCGAGAATACACCGTATATTGCTTCGGTACTGATCGGTTGGTTTTTGTATGAGTCCTGTTTGGTTGAGCGGAACTATCGACTTACTTTGGAAAAAACTCATAATGTTGTCAATGTTAACTTATTTTTCTTGCTATACAATAGTGATCCGGTTTTTGCGCCGAAAAACCTTGAAATCCTCTGTAGGATTGATATAAAGTTAAGTTAAGGTGTGGTTGGTTACAATTAATGGTTTAATAGTTTGTCGGTTTTCCTTTTAATACTTGGATTTTGTGGTAAAGCACTGTTATAATCCACATTACGGTTTAGTACTGTTAAATTAAACCCAACAGGAGGTTAAATTTCACATGAACAAAGGCGAGTTTGTCGACAGACTGAGTGAGGCCACTGGTTTTACCAAAAAGGATTCTAAGAAAGCGCTTGATGCGGTCATCGATATAATTACCGAGGCACTGAAGAACAACGAAGAGGTTCTGTTGACAGGGTTCGGTAAGTTTGAAACCAGATCCAGAAAAGCAACTGAACGTATTAACCCGCAAACGGGTGAAAAAATCAAGGTACCGAGTAAGGTAGTACCCGCATTCAAGACGGGCAAAAACCTAAAAGAAGGGGTCAGAGAAAGCCTGAAAGCAGTAAAAACGAGTTCAGGGGACCTGAAAATAGAGAAGGAATAACAAAAACTTCTTTGCCAGGTTTATCCTGACGGTTGAATCTGTTGGGTGTTCTAGCCGAACTGAGCTGGATTAGCTGTAAAGATATTTTTGGTTAAGCTGTTTCGCGGGGAGCACGGCAGTGTTCCCTGCGAAATAGTTGGTGCTACGAGTTGAGTTGTCGCCCAGCAGGTTTTTAAATTTAGTTTATAGTTAATTCGAGGGAAGAATTTTCTTCTTTTTAGTTAATAGCTAGATACGAATTAGTAGAGGTACTAATAACGGCACCAGTGAGGACAGAACTGCGCCGCTGAAGAAAGCTGGAAGTATTATCTCCTCTCCACCTATTTCTTTAAGCAATGGTAGCGTAACGTCCATTGTTGTAGCTCCTCCAGGGGCGATACTGACTATCTTACCGAGAAACTTTG
>JAGXLB010000314.1 GCA_018334915.1 Candidatus Bipolaricaulota bacterium | reverse complement strand
TAAGTCCGCTTTTAAAAATCCGAAAGGTTTACGACACGAAAAATTAACCCAAGTCAATACACTGGAATCCGGGCAAATGTCGGAGGGTACGGCCAAAAAGGTCTATTCGTATATGCCAGGAATTAGGCAAGAGCATGAATTAGTTCCCGAGCTGAAAAAACAGCCGTTGGCGGTTTCCGTACTACAGACCTTGGAAGCCCTAGCGGAAGTCGGAGAGGGCGGCTTTTATTTGACCTCCCAAGAGCTAGCCAACAAATCGGGGCTTTCAAAAGCCATGATCGACAAGAGAATCAACCCGGTCCTGACAAAACTAGGTGTCAGGTCCAAGAACAGAGGGTTAAACCATTATACCCTCAAACAGAGAGACACAGAAGCGACCCTCTTCCGTTATGACTTGTCAACTCTCTTCAATTTAGGCTACGAAAAAGGTCAAATTTTATGGTACTTGTTCTATAGGTGTCCTTGGATTTTTGAAAAGTGGAGGGACCTCGTAAATGGGTTAAATGGCCGGAAAGTCCCCTCTGAGTCTTCAAATAAGGTCCCTGAGAGCCCAAATAGGGGGGGGTCGGACTCCTCCGGGACTCACGTAAGGGGCCCGCCATGAACGCCCCCAAAAGATTAGCTGAGCCTACTTTTACCGTCATCTGTAGGGAGACTGTAACTTTAGGAGGGTCAAATGCCAAAAACGCCAATTAAAAAGTCCAGTTACGAAAAAACGGAGATAACTGGGGGGCGGGTAAAAATTGTTACACAAAACATGGACTTGCCGAATGAAAAACTCTCGGAGATGACTGACGGCCTGAGTGAGCCGGTGATTGGGATAATAAAGCACGTTGAACGTGAGGGCTTGCGGGGTAATCAGGGGCGATAGCTTTGTGTAACAGGGAGACGTGTCATATTTGTGTACATTTTTCCTTTCCCGCTTGTTTTCCCTTTACCATTTATGTATACGATCAAAAAAATTGGGGAAGAGAAGAGGTTTACTCAATGCCATTGAGTAAACTTATTTGAGCGAGTGTAGTTAGCAAGTACACTCTAGCGAACGATCATATTTGCCGACCTTTACATAATGAGTTATAGCAAGTGTTGAGTAAAAAAATTTAGGGGGGTTACTGGCCGGTTTAAACGTGTTATAATTGAAGCTGGAGGGAGTAAAATGGCGGTGAACATCGACAAAAAATATCATAATCGTAATTGGCTTAGAATAGCTCGTCTTATGCGAAAAATTAAAGAGAAGAGAAAAGAAAGACCAGAAAATCTATAGCTCACAGAGAATTAGGGCTTGTCGTAAACCCACTATGGGGTTTGTAAGATGGTATTTAATACTATTCCGGAAAAGCGGTCATTAATTTCTAAAAAGACTCTATCTGGTCTGCTTTTGGTTGTTCTTATGGGTATTGGAGTGTTTCTGTGGAAGGGCGGTTACATAGGAAGATGGATTCGGGGTTATAAGAAGTTACCAGAGTTGCGACATACCCTGGAGGCCAAAAAGGAAAGGCTAAGTCAATTTATGGAGACTCCCCCTCGTGAATATGGGATTGATAAAAATAATAATGGGAAAATTGAGGAAAAGGAAGTTATTCATACTCTCTGGGTGCCAGATGGTTGGAACGTAGAGAATAATACTGGTGCACCAAGCCTATCGACAGATAAAGTTATCTTCCGATTTTATGGAAATAATGGTATTTGGGGGACAGTTATAGAAGCAGACATATCAAACTTATCAAACAAAAGTTCTAAAGATTTTATGAGATACTACACTAACAAACGGGCAAGTATGGCAAACTTGTTGGAAGGTATATCGCCGGACCAATATGAGACGAAGATACATAAAAAGCGAAAGACTAAAGTTACATATTATGAGTGTGAAACTCCACATTACGAAGTGTATGCTACTGAAAAATTCCCTCGAGGGAAGTTTGCTAGTATTGCTATTTATGTGAGCGTTTCCGATTGCTTGAATGAAGATATAGGTTTTGTTGTTAAAACTTATATCCCCCCAAATCAACTTAATCAACATACTAGAGAATTAGCCTATTCAATCGGGACCGATTTTAAGTACCACGGGCGTTAAAGCTTAGCTGGTGTGTTATTCAACTTTCTAACATATAACCTAAAGTAGCTCCCCGCTATCTCGGCCGGGGGGTTAATTTCTTTATATCCTGTAATATCCTATCGTTGGAAGAAACTGCGTGCTCTGAGTGGCTCATAAATCGGTTTTTGTTGTCCGGCCGGGGTTAGGGTAGGAGCTAGTTTGGCTATTTTTCCCATAATATCTATAATGTTGAGGGAAAGGTGTGGTAAAGTGGAAAAAGTAACAATAAAGCCTTCAGTGTGGGCAAGTGCTGGATTTATAAAGAGAATGCGTTACAGCTTGACCATTTACCCAAGTAAACTCGTGTTTCGATCCGGAATACTGGCGAGGTCAGAAACAGAGATTAATATATCAGATATCCGAGCGGTCAGCGTAGAACAAAGTATATTTGAAAGGTTTATAGGTGTAGGTACTTTGTCAATAGCGACTGCAGGAACTTCTTTGCCCGAAATTACTATCCCTAGCATACCTGATCCCAAGAAAACTAAGACACTAATTTTGGCGTCTAAA
>JAGXLB010000100.1 GCA_018334915.1 Candidatus Bipolaricaulota bacterium | reverse complement strand
GTGCTGCCTGACACAGGAGCGTTACCAACGGTAGTTAGGGGCTCATAAGTCGCAGGGGCATCACAGGAAACCTCTATTCCCCCTCCGGGAGGTGGGACAGAGGCACAGAAATTAAAAGATGTACTAATTACCAAAAGGACAAAAGATGAAGAAGGATTATCCCAGGTAACTACCGACCTTAATTGACCGGGTCCGTTGACCCAGTACGCCGTGGCGGTAAAACCGTTACCGAGAGAGCCTATCAACATAGGATCAGCTACGTTACCTAATTTTGGGTTGTTTCTGCTTCCTTGAACTTCTACATCTGCTCCCCGACTCCTTAGCTGATTTAGTACGTCTTGGGGGCCTGATTCAAGTGAAATTCCCTGAAGTCTGGAAGGAAGGCGGACCTGATCCTGACCAGTCTGCGGTTGTTGGTCCTCCTCGGATGGTTTTGACCGCTCGCCCTCCAAGATTGCAGTTATTCGACCACAGCGATACTCCACTCTTTCTCCCATTTCTACTTTAACGCTGAATTCCTGTCCTCTGTCGTCGCGACCACTTACGGTTACGGCAGTGGGTCTGTTGTTAAGCTCGAAATTGAACTCTCTAGTCTGGTCCAATTCGACTTCACGTGGAGGTGAAAGCACCTTAACCCCTATGGGGAAACCTCCCCGCTGGAACGTGAATCTGGAAATCCCAACTGGTCCTTTACAGGTTGTGTTACTGACTCTAACTTTTGTAGTAACGGCCGTTGAAGCTTGACTTGTCGCTATAAGCGCTAGCCCGATGAACACAACGGCCACTAACAGAGTAGTTTTTGGTCTCAGGGACTTAGATAACATATTATCACCCCTTTTTCCGTTGGCTCTTATTCAAACCTGCGTTTGGTAAGATCAAGTTGTTGGTCTTATCGAGGCATGCGCGTACATATTATTCACTGTACATAAGACCATTGCCTAAAAACATTATATCACTTTATGGACCAATTTCTATTAAGAGTTTTCTCCCTTTCGCTCGAATCCCCCGCATTTAAAATGCTACCTTTTAGTCAAGGCTTCTCCACCTTCCTGGCGCCTTCGAGTACTGTACTCAGCAGCAACCTCCCTGGATCTTTTCTATACGTCCCGAATCATAAAGTTGATTGCGAAGGTATCCTTGTCAATTAATAAAGCGTCGGCACCTACCTCCAAGTTTTCCTTGATACTGGAAGCTTGCGAAGTCGAACGGAGGCGTTCTCGCTGGAAAATCAGGAGGTATTCACTCCAGGGGAACTCCAGAGATGAATGAAGAAATACCCTCTTTTTCCACGAACCGCCCGTCTTCCGCTCTAATGACTGACGTATTTGGCCTGCAAACCACGATTCTCTTCCATCCCCTGGAATGTGATTGTATACTCCGCCGGCCGTTTAAAAGAGCCGATTTGATTTAATAAACCGGTAAAATCTGTTTCTTAATTTCGAAACGGAAAATTTTTACCAAAATTTAGGGGGCGGTACTTCATAAGGTCCGGGCCCAGCCTGAAGAAATTCTAGCCCATCGTCAGGGTAAGTCCCCAACCAGCCTTTCCACTTCCTCTTTACCCATTACGAGACTCCCCTTTCAGGTTCGCTCTCCGGAAAGGTAAACCGGGTCATCGAATGCAGCTGACGGGCATCCTCCAGATCGGCCAGGAAGTCTTCCGCCCAGGTTGGAAGGTCCTCGGTCCTTACTTTTCTCCTTAGCCGGCGCCATCTTTCTTGTTTTTCTTCTTCCGGCATCTCCAGTGCCTCCTTTATCGCTTCGGCTACCTGGGCCGGATCGTAGGGATTAACCAGAAGTGCTTCTTCCAGCTGTCGGCTTGAGCCGGCGAACTCGGAAAGGATGAGGACCTTGGGTTTCTCGTTTGCGGCGACAAACTCCTTTGCCACAAGGTTCATTCCGTCAAGCCCCGGGGTGACCAGTCCGATGTCCGCGGCCCGGTACTCGGCTATCAAATCCCTCTGGGGTACACCTTTCCAGAAGAGCTGGATCGGGGTCCAGTCATGGGTTCCAAACTTTCCGTTGAACTCGGAGACCTGTTTGTTTATCTCGCTTTTTTCTACCTGATACTCCTTGATCCCCGTCCTGCTGGGGGGAGTCCTCTGAATCAGGGCCACCTCTTTTCTCAACTCAGGGTTATCCTTTATGAACTTCTTAAATGCCCGGAGCCTTTCCGGAATGCCTTTGGTATAGTCCTGGCGATCGACCCCGAGAATCAGGCTCTCACAGTTGTACTTGTCCCTGATATTAGCTTCTTCGTCTCCGGTGTCTGTACCGTTAAAAAACCGGTAATCTACCCCTAGCGGGTAGGCACCTACCTGAGTCTCCTCGCTTTCCAGCTGGAACCTCTCTGAACTGTAGTCAAGTTCGGCCCCGACCTTCTCGGCACAGCTAAGCAGGTTGCGGGCATATTCTTCTAAGTGAAGGCCGACAAGGTCCGCCGCTGCCAATCCCTTAAGTATCTCCTCCCGGTGAGGTATTTTGCCAAAACTCTCCCAAGGGGGCCAGGGGATGTGCCAGAATAGACCTATCTTTGCCTCCGGTAGTTCATTTCTAATCAGACGAGGTACCAGTGCCAGGTGATAGTCATGAATCCATACAGTGTCTCCGGGCTCGTATGCCTGTATTACGGCTCTGGCGTATTCCTTGTTGGTCGGCAGGTAGCCCTCCTTCCAATAAGTATACTCTTTCCTGAGGTCGGCCTTGGTGGGGAAGGAATGGAATATCGGCCACAGTATCCGGTTGGCATAGCCCCGGTAGAAGTTACGGTACTGGGAGTCCGAGAAGTTTAGCCTCTTTAAGGTGTATTGGTCCTCTTCGGGCATCCCGGGGAAGTCGGGCACCTTTATAATCCCGTCGGGATCGGTTACTTCGAAGTCCTTCTCACCTCTGCCGAAGGCGATCCAGGTTCCGCCGGTATCCTTCATCTGGGGGTTCATCGCAGTGGTTAGCCCCCCTTCTACTTCTTTACAGACAGGTTCGCCGTCTTCTTCTTTTTCGTGCTTGTAGGGCTCGGCGTTGGAGACGACGATGAACTTGCCTTCCGCACTATTCATAGCTATCACCTCTCCGCTGGAGATCTAAGGGACGTCTATCCTAACTGTTAGTTATTGGGACATTAGGGTAGATAAGTTAAATTGGGTTCGGGTGGGCGCTAACGGTGATTGGTACGTTAAGTTTTTAAAGACTAAAAAGGTTAACGGACTAACTAACAAAGGGGCCGGAAGGTCCGGCCCCTAAACATTCCTTATTCGATCTCCACGTCTATAGCTTCCTCTTCACCTAAAGCCTCTGAAAGTTCGGCGGTGATCCTGAGCACACCGTTTTCAAACTTCGCGGAGAGCTTCTCGGGATCTTCGACCTCTTCGGGTAACGGTAATGTCCGCCTGAACCGTCCATATCGGCGTCCTCGACTGAGGTAGTTTACGTCCTCTTCTTCCTGCTTTTGCTCGACCTCCCCGGTAACTACCAGCTGGTCGTCTTTTGCCTGAATGTTTATCTGGTCCTTGGTCAGACCGGGAAGTTCCAGATCGTAATGGAGCCTACCGTCTTTTTCGTAGATGTCGGTATTGCCCAGTCTACTTAGACTGCTACCTCCTCCAAAGAAGGTATTCTCCAGGTCCTGGAAGAGGTCATCAATAAAGCCTCCAGTGCTGAATGGAGATGGTGTTCGGTTTCTTCTCTTGCGGTCGGAAGGAAGAGCCATGAATTCCACCCCCTTTAGTATAAGTATTTATACCTTGTTTACTTTTTAGATTTTTAGCAGAGTAACCTTTACTCTGCTAATTTCATTATAAAAATTGGAGGTCGTTTTTCAACCCCCCGGTAAAAAACGTGGGGAGGTGTTAAATCCTGCAGAAGTACTAGAAGGAGCATGAAACTTTACCTGTCCGCGAGTTTTGAATATTATCTTATACTTGGTTGAATTAATTAGGGAATCATTAAGGTCAATGTATTATTAGAATGAAATTCTTCAGCAAGAGCTTTAAAGAAAAGTGGGGGAATTACCTCTGGCAAAGTGCGGGGGCGGGACTGTCGATCCTGCTTCTGATAACTTTCACTCGAATGGTCGGACTGGTGCTGATAGCCGCTGCCGGGTCAACCGCGTTTACGGTTTTCGGCCTTCCCCATAATAGAACGGCCAGAACCAGGAATATAATTGGCGGAAACCTGATAGCGGCTTTTGTCGGTCTTGCCTGCTCGTATCTCGGTCCCCTCTGGGTGGCTGGAGGCGTAGCAGTGGGGTCGGCCTCATTCTTAATGGTCCTCGTCGATGCAGAACACCCTCCAGCGGCGGGAGCCGCCCTTGGCCTGGCAATATCTCCAAGCTTCCCTGAAGTGGCTTTTGTGGTCGTAAGCGCCCTGACCTTCGCTCTAATCAGAATTGCCCTGCTTCCCTACCTGAAAGATCTATACTAACCGGTAAGCCGAACTTTCTCATATTACTACTTCGGAGATCTTTGTTATTCCATTGAGGGATCAACGGACGTTCGGTCGTGAAGAAGCCGCCCTTCCATGCCTCCTGCCACGGTAAGTACCTGGCCCGTAACGTGACCAGCAAGCCGATGGGAAGAGAGGAAAACGATACTTCTCGCAATGTCTTCCGGGCTTCCGAGTGACTGCAGTGATCTCGTTTGTAACGTCTCTCTTACCAATTCAGGGTCGTGGATCTCCGGCTCGGCCATTTCGGTCTTAGTCCACCCAGGACAAACCGCGTTCACTCTTCCTTCTGGCGCTATCCGGACGATCTCGTTCTTCAGGGATCGGGTAAGACCATAAGTGACCGCAGCTTTAGAAGCCGAGTAATCGGCGTGATTCTCTTCACCAAAGACTGCCGCTGTTGAGCCCACTATAACCAATGAAGCCCTATCTAAGTCAGAATTTTGGAGGATCCGGAAGTACTCCCTACAGCACAGGAACACGGAAGTTTGATCCGCGGCAATAGTATTTTGCCACCGCTCCAGATTCATGTCCTGAATTGGTACTTCTTCTCTGGGCCATATTCCGGCATTGGCTACCAGAGCGTCAGGTGGACCAAGCCGGGATTTTACTTCGTTGAACATTTGCTCCGTTTCCGTTGGGTCCGTGAGGTCTGCCTTATGGGTGGTACATTCTACCGGGATTTCCTCTGCCAGTTTATCAACACGCTCCATACGCGTATGTCCGTGGAGGGCCAGTTTAGCACCCTCCTGGGCAAACTCACGGGCAGTATCCCCTCCAATTCCGCCAGAAGATCCCGTTATAAGTACATTCTTGTCTTTCAGCCCTGCATCCATCTTTTCACCTCCGGTTTAGCCTTCTATTTTCGCCAATTCTTTTCTTGCAGTATCCGCCAGGAAAATAACATCGCCCCCGTAGCTAAGGTAATCGAACCTGGTCAGCTAAATCTCTGATGCCCACTGGTATCCAGAACGAAGAAAAGTACCAACCGTAAGATCGTTTTTATCTATTAATTCATTCTTCTTATCCATGTATTTTCACCCGGTTTGTGCTTAAAACCAGGAAAGTTTACTCGAATTTTTCATATTAGTAAATTAACGAAGGGGAAGTATGGCGAAAAAGTTCTTATCCAGCACACCTTGTGATCAACCTCTTTTTAGTTGTTTAATAAAAGTACTTGCTTGCTAAACGTGGATACAATAATCTTATTAGCGTTTTAAGCTTTGCTTACCTTTCATGCGATGATGTGCAATAATACATGTTTTGCCCAAACTACTCAGTTCCGGGCAGAGATTGAAGTTGCTCAGGTCAAGAATCCCGCCTCAATGGGCGGTACTTGTAGAAAACCCCTTTTAAGTAGTTTTTTCGGTCTTTTACAAAACGAGATCCAGCAATCAATCGAGACGAGCTTTCCTGAAGAGCCTGAGAGAACTGTACATTTGAATATATTGCTGTTCAGTTAGTTAACTTTACCGGTATAACCCGGCAAAACATTCCCGAGATACAAACCGGGGTTGAAACCTTGTATTGAATGATGTATTCAAAAAGAAATGGAAAACTCAGAAGGCAGATTACTTAAACGATTCAGGCTGAGGCTCCTGAAAATTAGCGGTTTCTTTTAAAGTCTACATTCAGGAGGCTAAAAATTAAATGATCTTTCGGCAGAAGAGCTTTGTATCCTTCTTGATAATAATTTTACTGATAACTTTTGTTTTCTCTGTCGGTGCTACCGAAGAAAAAACAGTTCTTTACTTTTTCAAGTCGAAAGGCTGTCCCCACTGTGCTAGCGAGGAGAGATTCCTGGAAGATCTTCAGGAGAAATACCCCTCTCTTAAAGTCTTAGACAGGGAAATATCGACAAGCGAGGAGAACATCGAACTGCTAAGGAACATGGGTCGAGAGTATGGAGAGGAAATAAGGGGAGTCCCGGCTACCTTTATAGGAAAAGACGTCTGGGTTGGATTTACGGATAAAATCGGGAATCAAATAGAGGCAAAGGTCAACTACTGCGCCAAAAACCGTTGTGTAAACCCGATTGTAAAGCTCAAAGGCGAAGGGTCACCAACCCATCAAACGGTCAGAGAGCAAGAAGAGACTATCGACTTACCCTTCGTCGGATCGGTCGACCTCACCTCCATGTCTACCTACCTGTCCACGGCGTTGATTGCGTTCGTTGACGGGTTCAACCCATGTTCTCTGTGGGTTCTTACGTTCCTTCTGGGCCTGCTAATCTACACGAAATCCCGAAAGAAGATTATCATCGTTGGATTGACATTTCTGACAGTTACTGCAACCGCTTACGGTCTATTTATTCTCGGGCTATTCAGCGCTTTTCAGTACATCGGTCAACTGCTCTGGATCCGTGTGGTCGTAGCAGTCATAGCTTTCTCCTTCGGTCTGGTCAATATCAAGGACTACTTATGGTTTAAAGAGGGAATTTCATTCACTATCCCGGAGAGAGTTAAACCCAAAATAGCCGATAAGTTCCGGGACTTAACTCGGAAAAGTCACTCCCTTCCAGCACTGGTTGGAGCGACGATCCTAATGGCACTGGGGATTACACTGGCGGAGCTCCCCTGTACCGCCGGCTTTCCAGTGGTCTGGACCGGTATTCTCAATACCCAGGGAGTCTCGGGCGCGACTTTCGGAATTCTTTTCCTCGTCTATATGGTAATATACCTTCTGGACGAGCTACTGGTATTCGGGACGGTCAGCATTACCCTGCAGTCGAGCAAGCTTCAGGAAGAACACGGTAGAGCCCTGAAACTGGTCGGCGGTACTCTGATGTTGACGCTGGCAGTTAGCTTCCTGTTCGCCCCGGAGCTGATGAATAACCTCCTGGGAACGTTGATCGTCTTCGGAGCGGCACTATTTGGTTCGCTGGTTCTGGTGTTTTTCAGAAAAAAGGTCCTTCCCGTGCTCGGGAGTAAGTAATTGTTTAGAACTTAAATCTTTCACCATCGCATGAAAGCGAAACTTAACTTTTGAAGGTTGGGTTCATTTCTCTACCAGAAAGTAGTCATCCGGGTCAGTGGGATTTCAAAACGCCGGCAGAAGCCAGATGGCATCAGCTTTTGCCCGGCAAAAGGTAAAAGAAAAGGACCTCCCGGTAAGAATCATTTCCGGAGGCACGGACCCGGCCAATTCCGTTCATGAAGTGGTCGTGGAAGCGATGGAAGAAAAGGGGTTCGATCTTTCCTCGAACGAGCCAACATTTGTCGAACCGGGGGAGCTGGATGGTCGTGATTACGTTATAACGATGGGATGCTCGGCTACAGGAGTCTGTCCGGCCAGCTGGGGTGGGACGGATCTCGAATGGGATCTCGACGACCCGGGAGAAGCTGGAATCGAAAAGGTTCGCAAAATAAGGGACGAGATTGAGTCAAGAGTTGATTATCTGCTGGAACTCGGATTACAGGACTCAGACTATAAGGGTAATACGGGCGACGAAAACGACAAATAAACCTCCAGGAAATAATTTCAGGTGCGTTTTCCGCGCGAACCTTCCAAGAACCTATAGTCCAGCCAAAGAGGATCACAAAGGCCTTGGTAGAGAACTGACCTTCTTTGAAAAATACCGTTTAGGAGTCCACTCTGAAGGGGATAATCGAAAAAACTATAGAACCGGAACGCTTCGCCGAAGAGTTTTACAGGTAACTTATTGAAGAGTGTGAGTATAAGGAGGTTCATAAGGACTGTCCATAAATGACTTTCTCCTATAAAGACTTCGGTAAAACAAATCGAGCCTATGAGCTTACAAATGTGTAAAAACCCGGCAGGCCCACCACCTGCCGGGTTAACAAGGAGGCAATATAGGTTATTACTGCACTACCGGAATAAATTTCGTCAGTAGCCGCAGGGGAGTAGGGCTGGCCAGGCAGTACCATACCTACCTGGCCAGCCACCACTCTGCTAGATCTGCAGGTATTGTAATCTGTATTTAAACAAATAAACGGCTCTTCCCAAATCCCTCATGACTCTACGGAATCGGAAGTACGTTCCCTCTTTATGATACTTCGATAACTTAGACGATAACTCCTGTCAGAATAATCACATGAAAACCCAACCAGTCCTTAGCTGGATTCCCTTTATACAATATAATTTAGACATAATCTCCTAGAATTATTTTAACCCCCGTCTGACGAGATACGCCATAAAGATCTTCAGCCCCTTTGACCTGGAATAAGCCTTTCTAGATAATTAGATAATTCCTTATCTCTTATGTTAGGTTGATGACAGAAGTTGTACACGTACCAGGTTAGTTAATCAGGTGAAGTTTGTCCGAGCTGATTTTGCCCCGGCTATATCACTAAAGAACCAAACTTCAGCAAAATGAGAATGATACGAAAAACTTCATAGACGATACAAATTATGGTGGGCTGGAATTTAACGCGTTGATTTCTACCTTTATTATAGTATATTTAAATTATAGTTGTATATATACTACATTATTTAATAATAAACTTCTGGACCGTGGGGTCTCCAGATTTCGTCGTTTAAAAACCAACTGCGCCGGGTTCCAAAAGGCTGGAACCCTATTGACATAAGTCTATATTAAACTACTTTCAAGAGATTTAATAAAAACTGGACCAAGACGGATGGTTAAAATCGAAGGCAAACTACAGGTTAATTAAGAAGTCAATTACCCCGCACCAAGGTGCGGGGCTTGTAGAAAAGCAAATTTGACTACGGATTTTGTTCTTTTACAAAAGAAGACACAGCACCCAGCAGTCAATTCGGAACTGGTCTTGTGCCAGTACCGAACCTGAATAATCAGGGCGAATTGACTGCTGGGTACCTCGTATCAAGTTAAGTAAACCAGCCGATTCCTCCCCAGGGGGTGCCCTGGGGCTTCCTCGGCAAGTTTTGGTGATGTTATGTTTGTTTTATTGATCCTGGTCGGAGTTTACGTGGGTTGGAATATTGGGGCGAACGATACGGCC
>JAGXLB010000099.1 GCA_018334915.1 Candidatus Bipolaricaulota bacterium | reverse complement strand
TTAACGTAAAATATCGGTCCTATACTATTATTATATCGCTCTCTTCCTTGTCTTCAAATTTTCAAATAATGGGTTTTTCTGCGATACATTCATCCGGTTTGGGGTAGGTCGGGGGGGAATGATCTTCCAAAATCACTGATTTTCGGAGAAATGACAGAACAATAAGGACATCCGGGCAAATAATTCAACAAGTCTGGCACATCCAGCCCCTCACACACACTTAATTCAGCTATCCCCATAGTCACGGCAATAGTGGAAATGTTGCTACTAGATACTAAACGAAGAGATAAATAAACAGTTAACCAAAGGAATGGTAATAATAATGTGGGGCGGGGCTTTCTTTCTTATCTCATTCATCAAAACAACCCTAGTAAACTACCCCGGAGCAAGCTCCGGGGTAGTTTACTAAAATAGCTATTTCCACGGATTATTCTACGTTTAAACCTACAAATAGTGTCAACTGACAGTATTGTTCAACAAATATTGTTTGACAAAAACCGAAAGGTTTAGTATAAACAAAAATAAAGAAGTTTATTGAGTGATTTAAGCAAATGGGCCAAGAACGAAGTGGAAATTTTGGCCAAGTAGGAAATACAAGGGGATAGTATGATGAACCAGAAGATAAGATTTTCGGTAGTGCTGGCGTTGGTGGTGATTGGGTTAGGGGCTCTTGCGTTATGTGGAACAGGCAATGAGACTCCAACCGATATAGATGTCCAAGAGAAATTTGACTACCTGGGCCCAGTAATACACCACTTCAAACTTGAGAGTGGCAAAACCGTTGCTTTTGTAGATGAGGGCAAGAAGGATTGGACTCCAGTC
Source organism: Candidatus Bipolaricaulota bacterium (assembly GCA_018334915.1). Lineage (GTDB taxonomy): Bacteria > Bipolaricaulota > Bipolaricaulia > M55B111 > M55B111 > JAGXLP01. The sequence continues at coordinate 8,586 of JAGXLB010000099.1, read as the reverse complement.
CTTTACGTGGGAGGTGCGGGAACAGCTTCCAGGGTTATGCACCTTACGGACTTTGTTAGAAGTCTCAGAAAAAAACTCCAGCTTAGATTGATCACCGTAGGTAGAAACGGTTTTGGGGAGACAGGCTATGTCCCCGATTGGGGATATTCTGACTATGCTAAAGAAGTCAAACAAGTGCTGAACCATTTGGGGATTGGGGAATTTGTAGGTATAGCGATTTCAGGTGGTGGTCCCTATCTTGCCGCTGTTGCAGCAGAAATGCCGTATAGGATTATTTCGTTACATATGGCAGCAGCTGTATCTCAATCATCACAAGATGGCTGGAACTGCAAGGAAGAATTCGACGATACTGCCAAAGTTCTTAGAAGGTATGCCACCCACCCACTGAAATGGTGGGATTTGGGTGAGCACAGCGCCTTGCGCAAGGTTCCTAGCCTCCAGGATACAGCTAATGAGGATGGTACTCGTAGCTTCTATATGGGAGGTCAGCTTGCTCTTGAGGACGCCGGTAAGAGGAGAGTTGAAACGGCTGTAACTGAGGAGTATCGTCGTTTCTGTCAAGAGGTTCCAGATACATCCGGTGTAACTGCACCAACTTTTCTGTACTACAGCCCCGACGATCCATCAGTGGGGATGGAGCATGCCAAATTCTGGAAAAAACATCTAAGCGTCGTCAAGGAGCGGTATTATCCTGGTGAAGGACATACCGTACAATATCGTCACTGGAGCCAGATTATGTTAGATATGGCTGGTTTTGGTGATTACCTGGTAGTCTGCCATAACGGTACTTCAAAGATAGTTTCGGAAAACGAGGGAAAATCTATGATGGAGGATGACCAAGCTACTTCTGGAATATGTGCCTGGCAAACGGGGGAGAGGGACTAGCATCACTTCTAAAGCAATCAATAGTTCTTCGGGATTTGAATCAATAAACCACCATATTAATCTTTGGGATGCTCGCAGGATAGACAAGAGAAGCTAGGATGATTTAACAATGCCTTCATATCAAATTGGCTCTTTTCAGAAATTAGAAATTGACTATATGAAAGATTGCCGACAAACAGGAAGGAATACTTATGGCTGATGATGATACTAAAATTACCTCAGTAACAAAGAAAAATATGGCAATCGAAGAACTCAAAAAAGCCATTCTTACTGGTGAACTAGAACCCGGGAATCCCATTCGGGAGGAAAAATATAGTGAATTATTAGATGTCTCTAGAGGAACTTTAAGAGGAGCCTTAAATTCGCTAGAAGATCAGGGTTTCATAGATAGTTTTGCAAATCAAGGCGCATTTGTAACAAACCTGAATAAGACCAAAGTCCAGGAATTGTACGATTTAAGGAAACTCCTGGAAACTCATGCCCTACAAATAGGATTAGAAAATAATTGCTACGATAATCTTTCCATAAAAAAAATGCAACATGCTGTGCAGAAGATGGGGGATTATGAAGAGGAAGAGGAATTTTTAAACGTGATCCGAAGTGATATTTCCTTTCATGATCTCCTTTGCTCTGAGGTAAACCACGATTTGCTATCTAAGTTGTTTAACACATTGGTAACACTGAGCAAACTTTGTATGGCCAGACTTAAGGTTAATGATTTAGAAATAATCCGAGACGAAGCTCAACACAGGGAAATCTTAGATGCAATTAGGACTAAGGATTTTTCCTCCGCGAAAGATTTATTACAAAGCCATTTAAATGATGCAAGGGATCACCTTTTAGAACACATAGGGAAATGAAGTAAAAACTGTATATTTACAAGCAATTTCAAGAAATTTTCAATTATTACTGGAGGTGATGTGAAACACATTTTACTCCATTTGTAAACCTGAATTTTTTCACCCAAAAGCTGGTTTTCAAAGTAATATTTCATCTCGAGGAGGTAAAACATGTTCAGTCGCAAATCTAGTTCCTTACTTGTTATGGCCGTGTTGATCGCCACTCTCGTAATCTCGCTAAACTTAATAGGTAATGCTGCGAAGAAGCCCACAATCAAGATCAATCAATGGAGTTGGTCCTCCGCTGAAGTTCAGGCAAGGATTGTTGGCGAAATTATCAAAAGCACATATGGCTATCCAGTTGAGTACCAAGGAGGATCCTCTCCCATGGTAGTAACCGGAATGCGTAGAGGTGATCTAGACTTTGGTGTTGGAACTTGGACCAATAATGTGGGAACTCCACTAAACGAAGGATATATTAAAGGAGAGTTGATTGATCTGGGACAGGCTTACCCAAATGCTCCACATGGTTATTACGTACCTACTTATGTAATAGAGGGAGATGAGGACAGGGATATAGAGCCAATGGCTCCCGACCTAGAGTACCTATCTGATCTAGCGAAGTACTGGAAAGTTTTTAAGGACCCTGCCGATCCCAAAAAGGGGCGAATATACGGAGTGCCAAGTACATGGGGGCTAGCGGACGAAGATCCAAAACTGTTTAAGGCAGTCGGAATTGATGACGAATTCAACAAAATGGATCCCGGTTCCCAAGCTGGGTTGGTGTCAGCAGCCACCGGAGCATATAAGAAAGGCAATCCGGTTGTATTTTATTACTGGGAACCTACATGGCTTATGGGAAAATACGATTTCACCAGACTTAAATTTGATAAGGTGGTAAAAGAAAAGGAAGTATATCCCATTTCTAATAAAGTTCACATCGCTGCAAATCCCTCATTAGCGGAAAAGGCACCCAGGGTGGTAAATCTTCTAGCGAATTATCAAGTGACTCTGGATCAGATGAATAATACCCTTGCTTACATGCAGGAAACTGATGCTAGTACTCGGGAAGCTGCAATTTGGTTCTTAAAAAATCATAGGGAGACATGGCATACTTGGTTTCCAGTAGTTTTTGAGGAAGAAAAACGCCTAATCAAGGCTGTAGAGGAACATTTATCCGAAATAGAAGTACCAGAAGGATAATCTGACTGAAAAGACCATGAATGACGAAACGGCAGTGGAAGTAACCAATCTGTGGAAAGTATACACTGAAGACGATTCCCTTAGTATTGATGTAAACAACCCTGACGAAGTACGATCCATCGAGGGTAGCGGTGACAATGTCATCGCTACCCGAGATGTATCTTTCACTGTTGAACCTCAGATAACTTTCACAATAATGGGGTTGTCCGGTAGTGGGAAATCTACAGTAGTCCGCTGTCTAATACGACTGTTAGTGCCGACAGCTGGAGAAGTCAGGATAAACGGCAAAGATGTTACCAGCCTGGACACTGAAGGGCTGATAAATTTCCGGAGGAATGAAGTGGGAATGGTCTTTCAGCACTACGGTCTTCTACCCCACAGAACGGTTGTTGAAAATGTATGCTTGGGACTCAAGTTCCAGGGAGTTTCACGAGAGGATCGCGAAAGAATTGGAATGGAAGCGTTGGGAACCGTTGGTTTAGATGGTTGGGAGGATTATTATCCAGCATCATTGAGCGGAGGTATGCAACAAAGAGTTGGAATAGCTAGGGCACTTGCAATAGATCCTCCCTTGCTATTGTTAGATGAACCATTCAGCGGGCTAGACCCTTTGATTAAGAGAAACATGCAAGATGAATTGCTTCAGCTGCAGGAAGAAATGAGGAAGACGATCATTTTCGTAACTCATGACCTGGATGAAGCAATCCGGGTTGGCTCTCGGCTAGCGATTATGAAGGATGGACGGATAGTACAGCAGGGAACGCCCAAAGAAATTATGTCTAATCCTGCTGACGATTATGTCAGGAATTTTGTTAAGGATAAAAAGAAACAGATTGAGCATGCAGAGGCTCAGGAATAGAAGATATACGATACACAGCAAGGTAAGGGAGTTCTGTCTATTCAACATCTATTCTTTCAATAATTGCATTGAGGAGATGATGGTAAAACATGATTTTAGGGTTATTTCCTGAATCGTGGGAGTGGCATATTGCCCCACTTTTTGACGCTGCTGTAGATTGGTTAGTTATTACTTATCCTCAGGTTTTTGAAGGTATATCGTCAATAATCCTCACCATATTAATAAAGATCAAGTTCGCGTTAATTACCATCCCTTGGTGGGGCATAATCGTGATAGTGGGAGCCCTAAGCTGGTGGACTACTCGTAGATGGACCACTACTTGCACACTAATGGGATTCCTAGTTTTGATTGGAATGTTTGGGTTATGGGCCCCAGCGATGGAGACACTAGCTTTAGTCCTTACTGCCGTAACTATTTCGCTCACTCTGGGCATACCAATTGGGGTTCTAATGGCCGAGATAGACAGGGCAGAGATGCTGATAAAGCCAATATTGGATGTAATGCAGACTTTGCCGAGTTTTGTTTACCTTGTCCCAGCCGTAATGCTCTTTGGCTTAGGGAAAGTACCAGCAGTAATGGCCACTGTTATTTATGGTACACCCCCGGTGGTCAGGTTAACGAACCTAGGCCTTCGTCAGGTACCTCATGAAGTAGAAGAGGCGACGAAAGCATTTGGAGCAACAAGATGGCAACTCTTAAAAGAGGTTCGAGTTCCCCTGGCAGTACCCTCAATATTGACAGGAATTAATCAAACCACCATGATGGCCCTGGCGATGACGGTAATCGCGTCTATGATAGGGGCCGGCGGAGTCGGTAGAGAAGTTCTTTTTTCCATCAATCATATTGAAGTTGGTGTAGGTTTTGAAGCCGGGGGGAGCATCGTGATGCTAGCAATTATCATAGACCGACTGACCCAAGGGATCGCGAAAAGGTGGGAACCCCCGAGTTCCTAACACTCTACTTTTTAGATTATGATTTTACCACATCTTGAGTTTTCCCGGTTATTTTTCATTTATCCCATTAGGTCGGCTACAGGAATCTAGAGGAGAAAGATTGTGGTAAATTCCGAGACACGAGTCAATATTGCTCTAGAGAATCAAACCCCCGATAGAGTACCCATCTTGGAATACATTGACAGTATGAGCGTAATTAATCTCGCCTCCATGTTCAACGAAATTTCAACTTCCGCCGCAGAAGATCAATTTGGCGGGGATCCTGAGGTAAATGGAAACATAATGGACGTATATTGTAGGGTTGTTGACAAAATAGGCTTAGATGCTACTTGGATTGGCTTTTCTATAGGGTTGGAAAGGATCAGCGAAAACTGTGTAAGAGACAAATATGGAAGAGTTTTTCAACTTAGCCCTCATGGTGAGCCTGTACCAAAACAAGGACCCCTTCAACAACCAGATGACCTAAAAGTTCTAGACCTAAAGGAAAAAGTTGAGTACAAAGACTTTGAAAGTCCTCGTTACGTCACTAAAGAGTTACCTAAGTTAGCTCATTTTCTCAATATACCTGATCCCTTCAAGGAAGCCTGGCGTTTGAGGGGAGGAATGGAAAATTTCTTAACAGATCTTATCAAGCAACCCTCTTTTGCTCATGATCTGTTGAGGTTAACTGTCAACTATCTACTCCACGTCATAGATCACGCACTCGAGGTCACCCCAGAAATTTACTTCATTATGGACGGGGATTTAGCACAGGAAAAAAACACGCTAATTTCCCCCTCTCATTACAGGAAGTTTATTAAACCGCTACATAAAGAGATCGTGGAATACGTTCATCAACTTGGTGCAAAGATCATCAAGCATACAGATGGAGACGCTTGGTCCATAATCGATGATTTTGTTGAAGTTGGTTTTGACGGTTTCCATCCAGTTCAGCCCCAATGTATGGATATTAAGGAAGTTAAAAGGCATCTTGAGAGTAAAATGTGTGTCATAGGAAACATAGATTGCCGGGAATTACTTCCCAATGGAAATAAGGCAGAAATTATTCAATCTGTGAGGGAAACTTTAGATGCTGCTGCACCAGGAGGAGGATATATTTTGTCTTCCTCAAATTCAATACATCCAGGGGTAGATCCACAAAATTACCTAACTATGGTGAATACCGCAAGAGAATATGGAAAATATGGTCAACTACGTAAGAATTCGTTGGATGTTAGATCGTCTGAATAACGAGTGAAAGATAAAAATACTATTTGGAGGTAGTCCTAACATGACAGAACAAGAAGTACAAGTTAAAGGCGTCGAAGTCTCTCCGGATAATAGGCTGGATATTTTAACGGAAAGTCAAATTGAGAAGATTCATCAAGCAACTCTTACCGTACTTAAAGAAGCGGGAATTAACTTCCCGAATGAAAAGGCCCTTAATTTGTTTGCGGAAGCCGGTGCAGAGGTGGATTTTGATGAAGAGATCGTCCGGATCCCGGCGGATTTGATAGATAAAGCGTTAGACAGAGCACCCAGAAACTTCACCCTGGGCTCCAGGAAAAGCACAAATCTGGATTTAACCCTGGATGGCAAAACAACCTATTTCCGGAACTCGGGAGTCGCCCCTCACGTGCTGGATCCCGAGACCGGAAAGCGAAGGTCCTCCCAGAAGTCGGATGTGGAACTGATGGCAAAGGTGGCTGACAGTTTACCCATGATGAGTCACTATTGGCCCATTGTAAGCGCTCAGGACTCTGGACCCATGAAGGAGTTACATGAACTAGAGGCATCAGTACTAAACACAGAAAAACACGTACAAACCGAGTCCATGGTAGACGAAAAGCTTGCCAGGTACACAGTCGAGATTGCTAAGGTCCTTGCGGGAGACAACAAGACATTCAAAGAACGCCCACCCATTTCTACTTTAATTTGCCCGATAGAACCTCTTGCCCAGGATAGAGAAAGTCTTGAAGCAGCACTGGTATTTGCTGAGGCCGGGATGCCGACGGTATTTGATGCAATGCCCCAGGTATTTGCTACCGCCCCCGGAACTCTTGCGGGAGCGTTAGTGGTGGGGAACGCGGAGCTGTTAGCTGACGTTACTTTGATGCAGCTGAAAAATCCCGGAACACCAGTAATTTATTTCATGGTGCCTTCAGTAATGAATCCCGAAACTGGAGGGTACGCTCAGGGGGACCCGTTGTCCCAGATTATGAGCTCCGCCTCGGTGGAATTGGGCCATTATTATGACCTTCCCACCTGCAGAACCACTGCTCTTTCCGATGCGACAAAGCCAGGGGGCTGGCAGATCGGCAAGGACGCGGCCCTATCTTCTACACTGGCCTATCTCAGCGGTTCGGATCTAGCCGGAGGTGGGCTCGGCCTTTTGGAGAGTGCCAATCTTTTAAGCCCCGAGCAAATAGTTCTTGATAGTCAGATATTGGAAGATTTAAAGGTAATCTCGGAAGGAATTCAGGTAGACCAGCAGAGCCTGGCGGTGGACGAAATCATAAAGGTTGGTCCTCGAGGAAACTACCTGACCCAGGCCAGTACTGCAAAGAGAGTGAGGGAACTCTGGAAGACGGATATCGCCCATCATCTTTCCGACGAGGAAGACGTGACCTTTCGGGACCCACGCCAAGTAGCGGTTGAAGAGGTAGAAAAGATAAAAAGAGACTACGACCCGAAACCACCCGCCGAGGAGAAGGTAAAGGAGATCAGGAAGATAATCGAACGGGCTGAAGCCGAGTGTTCCTGAAGTTTAAAAGCTGTAGATGTATCACAGAGATTTATTTAAGGTGATTTTTAGTTATCCAAAAAATACCCATGGAGGTTTTACGAAAATGTCACAATCCAGCGGACATGAGGTTGGAGAAGACCGGGATTTACCCGGAACCAATGCGGAGGCATTAATCGAGCTTCGAGAGAGGTATATCCCCAAAGCTGAATTTCACGTGGTGCCGACTTGTGTGGAGCAGACTGAGGGGGCGAGGATAAGAGATGTCGACGGCAACAATTATATAGATTTTGCGAGCGGGATAGCATGCCTCAACGTGGGACACACTCACGACAAGGTGACCCGGGCGATAAAGGAGCAGGCGGAGAAATATCTTCACACCTCCTTTAACGTAACGATGTATGAGCCTTTTATCAAAATGGCTCAAAGGCTCTGTAATTCCGCGCCGGGAGACTTCCCCAAGCAGGCAATGCTGTTTAACAGCGGTGCGGAAGCAGTTGAGAACGCCGTAAAAGTTGCCCGCAAGTACACCGACAAGTACAACGTTATAGCCTTCGAACATGCGTTCCACGGAAGGACCCAGCTGACGATGGGGTTAACCAGCCGGGTAAAAAACTATAAATACGGATTTGGTCCAACTGATCTTGGCATAACCAGATTTCCATATGCTTACTGCTATCGTTGCCCTTATGACAAAATTTACCCCGATTGCGAAATGTGGTGCGTGGATAGAATAGAGAAAAGCCTGGAGGCGACCACCTACGTTGCCCCGGAGGAGACCGCGGCAATCATCCTTGAACCCATCTTAGGAGAAGGGGGTTACGTAGTACCTCCCCCCGAATTCCTCCAGGGGTTGAGGGATATTTGCGACCGGCACGATATATTGTTGATTTCCGATGAAATTCAGGTTGGAGCCGGTCGAACCGGCGAGATGTGGGCGGCCGAGAAGCTCGGGGCAGTGCCCGATATTATCACTGCCGCAAAGAGCATCGCTGGAGGTATGGTCCTCTCAGCAACTATTGGGAGAAAGGAAGTTATGGATTCTGTGGACGAAGGAGGCTTGGGCGGTACGTTTGGTGGTCATCCCCTCTCCTGTGCTGCGGGTTTGGCTGCAATGGATCCTCC
>JAGXLB010000098.1 GCA_018334915.1 Candidatus Bipolaricaulota bacterium | reverse complement strand
AACCTCCGACAAGGAGGAAAAATTCGTCGTAAACGTAAAGGGAAAGATAGCACTCAGGGATCGAGTCAAGCGGATTGAATTTATTCTGAATGACGGATCGGAAGAGGAAAGGATAATCCCCGAACGGTACCTGATAAAAGTGAAAGAAGGAGACGAGTTAGAGGAAGGGGACAAAATAGAGAAAGAGGACGTGATCGAATCTCGATCCTCGGGCATGGTAAAGGTAAAGGAATACAAAGATAAACGCGTTGTAACCGTGCAGCCTGTCGAGAAACGGAGACTATTCCCTGGGTATGTCTTTATGAAAATGGATCTGCCGGAAGAAGAGATGATTGATCTCGTTGACGATATAAGAGGGGCAGTGAGGTTTGTGGGGTCCCGGTATCACCCGATTCCCATCCGGGGCAAGGAAATGAAGGTAGTCAAAAGACTTGCCGGGCTCATAGAAGCTCCCACGGCACCGAGTACTCCGCGAATAGAAGTCGACTTTGACGTTGGCGAGGTGGTTGAAATAGTTGAAGGGCCGTTTGCCGACTTTACCGGGGAGATAACCGCAATAGACAAGGAAGCGGAGGAAGTGACAGTAAACGTAAAGATATTTGGTCGAGAAACCCCGGTAGATATTGGTTTTGAAGGGATAGAAAAGATATAGGTGAATCGGAAAAACGGCTGGCTGTTTACTCATCGCATTTAATTAATAAAGTAATTATAATTAAAAGAAGGTTGTTGAGTTAAGATTTTGATAAAAAGAATTATAAATAGTGAATAGATTGTAAGGTTTTATTTCCGTTTATACCTCAATAAGGATTGAGGAAAATGAACAAGTTTAGGAGGGAGGAATTATGGCTAAGCGTGTAGAGACTACGTTGAAGCTTCAGATACCTGCCGGTCAGGCCGACCCATCACCACCGGTTGGCCCCGCTCTTGGCGAACATAAAGTCAATATTATGGATTTCTGTAACCAGTTTAACTCTGCCACGAGCGACAAGGAGCCAGGTGTGCTGATTCCTGTAGATATTACTATCTACACGGATAAGAGCTTCGATTTTGAGGTCAAAGAACCGCCCGCCTCGGAATTAATTAAGAAGGCGGCGGGTATCAGTAGCGGTTCGGGACAACCAAACATGGAGAAGGTCGGTAAGATTACGGAAGAGCAGCTGGAACGGGTCGCCAAGAAAAAGCTCCCCGATTTGAATACTTACAAGCTGGAATCCGCCAAGAAAGTTATCGAGGGAACTGCTGAAAGCATGGGAGTAGAGGTGGTTGAATCGTGAACAGAAGATACGAAGCTGTAGCGGATAAAGTAGATTTCGAAAACATTTATTCCCTCGACGAGGGACTGGAGCTCGTAAAAGAAACGGCAACAGCCGAGTTCGATGAGACCGTAGAAGTTGCGTTTAACATGGGTGTAAACCCTTCACAAAATATGATACGAGGAAGCACGGTTCTTCCTAACGGAACGGGAAAGGAAATTACGGTTCTTGCTTTTGCCAAAGGAGAAGCGAGGCGAGAAGCCGAAGAAGCGGGTGCCGATTACCTGGGAGATGAAGAGACCGTGGAGAAGATCGAGGACGGGTGGCTGGAGTTCGACGAAGTCGTTTCTACGCCTGACATGATGAGCGTAATAGGTAGACTGGGGCGGATTCTTGGTCCCAGAGGTATGATGCCCTCACCCAAGTCGAACACGGTTTCCGACGATATCGGAGAGGCAATTTCGAGGTTGAAGAAGGGTCAGGTAGAATTCAGAACTGATAAACACGGTGTAATTCACGTACCGATGGGCAAGTCTTCATTTTCCACGCCGGATCTGCGCGAAAACTTGATAGAATTGGGCAAATCCATCTACGACCAGAGACCCGAGGACGGGATCCAGGATAAGTATATTCAGAAGCTAACGGCTTCCGCAACTATGGGTCCTGGATTGAAACTATCCGTTGACGATTTAAGGGACCGAGTTTACGAGCAAAAAATCTGAGGAAAACATGGATTATAACGAAGACCTGATTCGGTCGGTATTTCAGTTTTAAGGAGTGAAAAATGGTTACGGAAGCTAAAGAAAAAGAAGTAGAGGAACTGCGAGACAAATTCGAAAGAGCCGAAGGCGTAGTATTGTCAGATTACCGCGGTATATCTGCAAACGATATGGTTAAACTCCGGGAATCTTTTACCAAAGAAGGAATTGAGTACAGGGTTGTTAAGAATACCCTGGCCTCCATTGCCGCTGAAGAAGCGGGACTAGAGGATTTACCCGAGTTGCTGGATGGACCGATAGCCGTGGCTGTCGGTTATGAAGACCCGGTTTTACCGTTCAAGATTACTTCGGACACCGCGGAAAAGTTCGACGCTTTTTCCGCTAAAGGTGGCGTAATAGAGGGGGATATGGTTGCTCCTGAAGAAATTGAAGCAATATCTAAACTATCTTCCAAAGAGGAACTGCTGGCGAATTTTGCCACCGGTCTCAAATCCCCCATCCGGAAGCTTGCGGTAGTTTTAAAAGCCAGGGTGAAAGACCTTACCGTCGTCTTGGATCAAGTGCTAAAGGCAAAAGAAGAGTAGTTATGACAAGTTATAGATTTATTGAATTTTATACAAGTTACACAGGAGGTCTATTATGGACACTGAAGAAATAGTTGAATCAGTTGGAGATATGACGATTAAGGAATTGACGGAGTTAGTTGAAGCGATCGAGGAAGAATTTGACGTTTCGGCCGACGCAGCCGCTCCAGTAGCAGCTGCTCCCCAGGGCGAAGCAGGTGGAGACGGAGAAGAATCCGGTGAACCGGAAACTATAGATTTGGTCCTTACTAATACCGGACAGAAGAAGATCAAGGTTATCAAGGAACTTAAGGACATCACCGGTAAAGGGCTGAAGGAATGTAAGTCTCTGGTGGATGATCTGCCAAATCCTGTTCAGGAAGGGCTGGACGAGGAAGAAGCTCAGGAGCTAAAGGAACAGTTAGAGGAACTGGGCGCTGAAGTAGAACTTAGATAATCGGAAAAAGTAAAATTGATTGTTCTTTTCTTGTTTTGTCCTAGGAGGGATACAGGGTGAGGGAAAGAAAGGATTATAGTTCATATGGTGAAGCTATTGAGCCTCCTTATTTGTTAAAAGATCAGAAAGAGTCCTACGAAAGATTTCTCAACGAAGGTCTGGAAGAGGTCTTCGAGGAAATCTCTCCGGTAGAAGCCAGCAGCCGAACTGATTTTAAACTTGAGCTTGCCTCTCCCGAACTGGGCGAGGTCAGGGGTTCCGTGGAGGACTGTGCAGACAAAGATCTGACGTACGATAGACCTTTACGGATTACTGCTCGTTTATTTGACGAGGAGGATAACCCCGTGATGGAAAATGAATTATACGTCGCCGATATCCCTGTCATGACTCCTAAAGGGACATTTTTGATAAACGGTTCGGAAAACGTTTTGGTTAACGAGCTGGCTCGGGCCCCCGGGGTATACATAACTGAGGAAAGGAACAATCAATTTCGCGCTCACATTCTTCCGGATTATGGTGCCTGGTTGGAATTGATCCTGGACGATAACCGTCAAAGGCTCTATGCCAACCTGGATCGTGAAGCAAAAGTACCGATGACCGTATTCCTCAGGGTTCTGGGAATGGACCGAGAGGATATATATTCGGCTTATAGCTTCGACCTGAATCCCGTTACGGAGACAAAACTGAACCGGTACGTAGGTTACAAGTTTGCCGAAGACGTTTCCAGAGATTCGGAGGTTCTGTTTGAAGCCGGGGAAACCCTGCGGGAAAAGGACGTGGAAGTGGTCCTAAACGAAGCGACGAACGAATCGCTGAGTTTCTTAAATGCTTACATAGGAAATACGCTCGAGAGGGACGACTTCGAGACCAAGGAAGAAGCAGTACGATTTATATACGGGAAGTTAAGGCCTACCGGCCGGGTTTCCACAACTAAGATGGAAAACTATATAAAGGGACTCTTCTTTGATGAAGAAAATTACCTTCTCTCGGAAGTAGGCAGGTTTAAAGCCAACAGCAAACTTGGGCTGGATAAGGAAACTCTGGCTTTGACCAGGGACGATATTCTGAACTCACTGGATCTGTTATTACAGGTTCCCGGGAACCACGATTTGCTTGACGAAAAGGACCACCTGGCAAACAAGGTCGTTAATTTACCGGGACAGGCCGCCCGATCCGCTTTCGAACGAGGGTTAAACCGGGTTGTCAGAACCACCGAAGATAAGCTTTCAAAGTTCAGTCTGGACGACGAGGATACGTTGCGTGATCTTGTCCCGACCAGGCCAATTCAGTCCTCTGTTAATCAGTTCTTCTATACCGGACGGTTTTCCCAATTTTTGGAAGAGACCAACGCTCTGGCAGAGTTAACCCACAAACGCCGACTAAACGCTCTTGGCGGAGGATTAAGTCAGAGGAGAGCTAAGCTTGAAGTTCGTGACGTCCACCCCTCGCATTACTCGAGGATTTGCCCGATAGAGACGCCGGAGGGGCAAAACATTGGTCTGATTACCTCGCTGGCAAATTATGCTAGAGTAAATGAGTACGGCTTCCTTGAGGCACCTTATCGGAAGGTGGAGGATGGCAAGGTCACGGGTGAAATTGAGTATATCATGGCGGGCGAGGAGGAGCAGTACAAGATCGCTCCGTCTACGACGAAGATCGATGAAGACGGTAATCTTATCGAAGAAAGGGTCGAAATCAGAACTGGTAAGGAGAACTTGAGGATGGGTCGACCCGAAGAAGTGGATTACGTAGGTGTTTCACCGAAAGCGATAGTTGGAACTTCGGCTTCGTTAATTCCTTTCCTGGAGCACGACGACGCAAACAGGGCGTTGATGGGAGCAAACATGCAGCGCCAGGCAGTGCCGATCGTGAACCCGGAAGCTCCTCGAGTGGGAACCGGTATGGAGGAAAAAGCAGCAAAAGATTCAGGTATGCTCGCTCTGGCTGACGAACCGGGAGAAGTTACCTATGTCGACGCGAATAAAGTAAAGGTCGAGGGCGAGAATGGGTCAGAGAAAACTTACAACCTGAAAACCTTTAACCGATCGAACCAGGATACTCTTGTGCATCAACGACCTCTTGTTTCCCCTGGTGACACTGTGGAGGAGGAAGACGTACTGGCTGACGGATCTTCCAGCGATCAGGGAGAGCTGGCACTGGGGCGGAACCTCCGGGTCGCATTCATGCCGTTCGAGGGATACAACTACGAGGACGCCATAGTCGTATCCGAGAGGTTGGTAAAGGAGGACATGCTGGATTCGATTCACGTAGAGGAGTTCGAAGTAAAGGCCGAGGAGACCAAACTTGGCCCCGAGGAGATAACGGCCGATATCCCGAATATTAGTAAAGAGGACCTGAAGAACCTGGATTCACGGGGAATTATCAGGGAAGGAACGGAGGTAGAAACTGGTGACGTTCTGGTCGGCAAAATTACGCCGAAAGGGGAATCGGAGCCGAGCCCGGAAGAGAAGATATTTCGATCGATTTTTGGTGAACAGGCCAGAAACGTGAAAGATTCTTCGTTGAAGCTTCCCCCGACTGCTGGAAAAGGGAAGGTTATCAGGGTCAAGGAGTTCTCCCGCGAAAGGGGACACGAGCTGGATACGGGAGTAAACGAACTTGTAAAAGTTTACGTGGCAACAAGAAAGAAAATTTCGATTGGCGATAAACTGGCTGGACGGCACGGCAATAAGGGTGTTATTGCGAAGATACTCCCTGAAGAAGATATGCCTTTCATGCCCGACGGGACGCCGATGGATATTCTGTTAAATCCTCTGGGAGTTCCTTCCAGAATGAACCTGGGACAGGTCTTCGAGACTCATCTTGGTTGGCTTTCTTCCCTCAACGATGAACACATTAATACCCCTGTTTTCGACGGGGCAGAAGAGGACGAAATCCTTCAGGAACTGGACGAGAAACAGACTGAACAGGATCTGGACGAAGGAGCTAACAAAGACGGAAAAGTGGTGTTGAGGGATGGAAGGACGGGAGAACCGTTTGACAAGCCAATAACTGTGGGCAATATGTACCTGCTCAAACTCGAGCATATTGCCGATGAAAAGCTCCACGCCAGGTCAACCGGACCTTACGCTCTTATAACCCAGCAGCCCCTGGGTGGTAAGGCCCAGTTTGGCGGTCAGAGGTTTGGGGAAATGGAAGTATGGGCACTCGAGGCTTACGGAGCCGCGAGCACCCTGCAGGAGATGCTCACCCTGAAATCCGACGACATTCAGGGCAGAACTAAACTATACAAAGCAATCCTCAAAAACGAACAAATGCCCGAGCCGGGAATCCCCGAATCGTTCAAGGTCCTGGTCCGGGAGCTCAGGAGTCTTGGATTAAGCCCGAAAGCGCTGGATGCCGAGGGCAATGAACTCAACCTGGCCTGAGGCAGAAGAAGTTAAAGAGGAAGTTTCCGCCGGGATAATCACATTCAGGAGGAAGGCCTCAGGTTATCGTGATTATCTTCTGCTAAAACACAAAAACGGTGGGCACTGGAGTTTTCCAAAGGGTCACATAGAAGAGGGGGAGATACCAAAAAAAGCGGCCCTGAGGGAACTCGAAGAAGAGACTGCTCTGGTCCTTCAACGGTTCGTTTCCGAATTTAACCGGGAAACATGCTATACTTTCAAAAGAGATGGTCGGAAGGTCTTTAAGACGGTTATCTACTTCCTTGGGGTCGTCTCCCGGGAAAGCCAGGTAGAGCTTTCGTCCGAACACCTGGATTACTGCTGGTTACCTTACGAGGACGCCCGACAGAGGTTGACCTACGAAGGCGATAAAGAGCTTCTGGATAAGGCAGAGCAAAAGCTAAATCAGTCGGGGTCGATAAAATGAAAGAAAATCTTCCCTCCGGTATCACTCTTATTCCAAATGGCGCGTTTCACCAGGACAATTACGGGGCAACCTATCTGATCGAGGGGGACGAACTGGCTCTGGTTGATCCGGGTACTTCGTATTCGGTTCAGCGTCTTCTCGACTGGTTTAAGGAAAACTCGCTGTCGCCCTCCCGGTTGAGCAGCATACTCCTGACACATATTCATCTGGATCACGCGGGAGCAACAGGTCATCTTGTTGACGAACTGTCCGACCTGGATGTCTACGTCCACGCCAGAGGTGCCCCTCACCTCGTTGATCCTTCGGAACTTCTGGCCAGCGTTAAGGACGCTACCGGTAGTCGATACTCCGAATACGGCACCCTGAAGCCGGTACCCGAAGGCAGGATAATCCCACTGGACGGTAGAACTACTCTGAATCTCGGTTTGAGAGAATTGATTGCCCTGCCGACCCCCGGGCATGCACCCCACCACCTGGTCTACCAGGATCTGGAAACGGGATCTGTTTTTACAGGGGATAGCGCCGGGTTATACCTGGGAGGAGAGCTAATCCCAACAACGACCCCACCTTCTTTTGATCTGAAAAAGAACCTGACCAGCCTCGAAAAAATTAAGAAGCTTTCTCCGTCCGCCCTGCTTTACTCTCACTTCGGTCCCGGAGTGGAACCGATTAAATTGGTTGACGAATACGGGCGGATCCTTCAGGACTGGGTGGAATTAATAGCAAACTTTACCCGGAATTACGACGAAAAGGAAGTAGTTGATAAAGTGCTGAGTAAGAAGAGAGACTGGCTTGGGAACAGCTTTACGGAGGAAGAACTGGTTATGAACGTTAAAGGGGTCCAGCGCTACCTATCGTGGAAAGGGAATTGAATTCCTGTGAATATGACTTCCGGCGGCTATGCAAACGTCGCAGTTTTTCGCCCGATCCGTTCGACTTTCGAGTATGCCATTCCGGATCGGCTAAAGGATGAGACTTCCATCGGGTCGATATGCCGCTTACCTTTTAGAGGGGAAAGTGTTCGGGGTGTTGTGCTTGAGGTCAGAGAAGAACCTAATTATGAAGGCGAACGGAAGTTAATTAAAGAAATAGTCTCCCGGGATCCGCTACCCCGATCAATTATAGAACTCGCGAACTGGCTCTCCCGAACAACACTTACCCCAATTGGCCAGGTATTGAACCGATTCGTGCCTGGTGACCTATCCGTCCGGCCCCGAACAGAAGACAAAGTTGAATTGGACACCTCCTTCGGTACCGTCAGGAGTTTTATCGAACGGAATAAAAAGAAGTCCCCAAAGCAGGTTGAACTTCTGGAATTCCTGCTTGCGCTGGACGAGCCAATCGAGAAAAACGAGCTCCTGCGAAAGGCGAACAGTTCCCGTTCACCCCTTAAGGCATTAAAGGAAAAAGATATAGTTGAGATAGCTTCTTTGCCGGAGATAGAGAGGCAGGAAGTAAGAACCCCCGGGAGGCTTTCCTCGTCTCTAAATCTGGAGCGGGAGGTCCAGGTTAAGCCAGAGTTAGAGGAGGACGATTTTGCTCAATACGCGGTGCACGGCACGGGAGACCGAAGGCTGGCCACTTACCTGGAAGTAATTCGGAACCTGAAGGGAGAAGGCACGATTCTTATACTTGCTCCAAACGTTATACGCGCCGAAGAGCTTAGGAAAATGGCCCGGGAGGAACTTGATATAATTGGTCTATCCTACCATAGCGCTCTTACTGACGGGGAAATTTCCTCCAGATGGAACCTCGCTCGGTCGGACGAAGTCGACGTATTTTTCGGGGCTCTGAGCACAATTTATCTTCCCGTGCCTAGCCTGAAAGCAATTATCGCAGAAGGAGACGGAGATAGAAATTTTGATTTAACTGAACAGGACCCAAAGGGTAATCTAATCGAAACAGCCCGGAAACGAGCTGAGCTTGAAGGGGTACCGCTGATCATCGGGGGCCGGGGTCCGTCCGCACGGTCGTATTATCAGATTGCCACCGGAGCTCTGGAAACAATGGACGGTAACTTCCCTGAGGGTTTCAATAAATCGGTGGATATGGCCCTGGAAGCCCCGGGAAAGGGTTCCGGGGATCAAGCCCTGGGTCCTGGGCTAAAACGAGCGCTTAAGCGGAGTTATAGAGAGGAAGGCCCCATCCTAATTGTTGGGAGTAAGAAGGGAGCATCCAGTGCGGCGATTTGTGCCGAGTGTGGTGAGGTGGTTCGATGCCAGGATTGTGATGTACCATTAACTTTCATCGGCTCGGGAAATTACGGGGTTTGCCCTTACTGCGGATCGAAGGCCAATTTATTCGTCTGTGAGAATTGTGGTAGTGACGAACTTAAGTTTATCGGATCGGGCCTAGAAAAAGCGGAGGCTGAAGTACAGTCACTCCTGCCCAAAGCTGAAGTTCGAAGGTTTGGCTCGCAGGGGGAGAAATGGAAGGATTTTTTGAAGCTGGCGGGCGAGGTTTTGAGCGGAGAAGTGGATGTATTACTTGGTACCTCACTCGTGGAAAGCTTTTACTTCCAGGGTAAAAGTGCTCTGATATGTTTGCTCGACCTGGACCTTGTAAGTAACAGGCCCAGTTACCGGTCCACGCCC
>JAGXLB010000313.1 GCA_018334915.1 Candidatus Bipolaricaulota bacterium | reverse complement strand
CTCAAGCAGATCTTTTGCCGATTCCTTGATGATTTCCGTGAGTTCGACTACAGATAAGTCGGGTTGAACAGACAAAACCAGCGCTGCAGTGCCGGCGACGTGAGCTGCAGCAAAGGACGTGCCGGAGCGAATCTCGGTTTTACCTTCTGGCATTAGTGAGAGGACGTCAACGCCGGGACCCACCAGGTCGACACTTGAGCCATAATTTGAGTAATTCCATACCGAACCGTCTTGGTTTACCGCACCTACCATGAGGATCTCCTTCCAATGGCCAAAGTACTGTACTTCTTCGCCCCCGTTTCCCGGTATTCCGACCACGAGTATTTCCTCATTGACAGCTCGCCTGATTGCCTGGTGGACGAAGGCAGGAGGCATTTGGGTAGAATAGATTGATAGATTAATTATGTCTGCTCCGTTATCCACCGCGTAATCTATTGCCTTGACGAGCTTTGACCAGTCCTTCGTGTAGAGCTGACCCTTGCTGTCAAGAACCCGAAGGTCCATGATCCTGACACCGGGTGCCACGCCACCAGTTCCCGTGGAGTTGTCCGGTGACCCAGCGATTAACCCCGCTACGAAAGTACCGTGATAGTTGATTGGTGAACCAGACCGAGAATCGGAATCTCCATCCCAGAAATCCCAGCCCGTTATATCGTCTATATAACCGTTATTATCGTTGTCCAGGTTGTCTCCGTGTATCTCTTCCTCGTTAACCCAGAATTTGTCATTAAGCGGGGCAATTGAGCGGTCAATTCCCGAATCAATAATGGCAACCACTATTTCATCTGAACCCATTGTTGTTTCCCAGGCCTTCGGAGCATTTATAGCTGATAGGCCCCATCTTACTGAAGAGCTTTGTAGTAAGGTTTCCATGCTCTTTCCGAAAAAATCCTGTTTTACTCCAGCCATAGCTGTAGCTTGCGTGATTAAAACGATAATAAAGAAGAAAAAAACTATCGGAGTCAATCTCCACCGGAATCGAGTCGAATTTTTTACGATCACCAGAACTCCTGAGCACCAATAATTTTAGAAGTATTTTACTGCAAGATTATACTTCAGGCCGGTTTATTATTGTAGATATTCGTGTGAAATTTGCTGGCTGGTAATGTTTTTTAATTACAGACTGAATAAAGCACCAAAGGCTTAATAATTGTAAGAATTAGAATTTTCTTGGACTAAGTTACGATTTTTGCCTTGGTGAACTATTTTTGCTCTTTCGCTTGCCAAAACTTATTTGACATCCCTCATAAACCTCTGGTAGAATAAGTTTTACGTAAAGGGGATATTCAGTCCCTTGTTTAGTAACAGAGGGCACATTTTTTCGAGAAATTTAGCCCAATCGAAAGGGGGCAGTTTCTCAAGATTAGTTTTGTTGCAAGGGGGCTCGCTCCAAATGAGTATCGTAAAAGAATCCCATAAAGATATATTTCTCCTTGGTTTAATCCTTTTCTGTGGCTTGTTTTTAATTAGCAACTTGGCTTTTGCTAAGTCAGAGGAAGCAGGGTTGACGGGTAATTGGTCTACCGATCTGTATCTGTATCCCGGCATCAGTGGTTCCGATATTTTTGATATCGATACCACTATCTCACTCACTTACAACTACGCCGGAATCGAACTCACCAGCCTAACTGAATTTTCCGACAGGTACCCACAGTACGATTTCTATCGGAGACAGAACTTCGGTCTTGGCACCAGGATAGGGATCCTGGAACTGAACTCGGACGTTGTATTCACTCCGGAGGAACAGAGGTTAAAATACTGGTTGAGTAGAGCTACGACCACCTTTGCCGGATTTACGATTACCCAGAACTTTCTCGTGGAGTACCTTGAACTGCCTGAGTTATTTACTGGACTAGCAGTCAGTCCGGGACCGGGTTACGGTGCCGGCGTGGAGCTAGTGATAAATGGAAAAACCCCGGAAGGGTTAGCAGTAGAGGTAAGTAGCAGATTTGGAATGGAAGAATCCTGGAAAGAACAACAAGGGATCGAGGCTGGTAGTGGTTACGATATTATAACTTATGGTGCTGAGGGCCCATACACTTATTCGCCCTCTGATCTTCAATATGTAAGTTCTACCCTGGAAGTTAGCAACTTCAGTTTAGGTTGTTGCGAGTACGATATAACTACCTGGTTCAGTAGAGAAAAAGGATTTGAATACTCACAGTTCGAATTTTTCTTCGAATCCGAAAATTCACCTATATCTATAGGTACTGATTTAATTTTTTACCCTGATAAGAAGACTGTTTCGATTGATCCCGATCTGAAGATCGACGGAAAGTGCTTCGATCTCTATATGGATTTTCGGGAAAAAGACAGTTCTTCGACATACGACCTGCAGTTCAACGGTTTCGGAGTTCAGGGAGTTGAGGTTGGAAAAACCTTAACACTGAGTAGTATAACTACTTTTAGAAAAGGACTTTATAAAAATGTTGGAACAAACGACATTAACTTGAGTGCTTCGGACTATATCGTAGAGCCGCTTACCTTTATTTCACCTCATTACAATATTAGCTCTTTTTACGAAGGGCCTCTTAACTACGATCAGGTCTTCTCGATTACTTCCGCGGACCGGAATGGTCTTTCCACGCTGGGCCTGGACTTTTATTTCGATATGAGCAATACCGAT
>JAGXLB010000312.1 GCA_018334915.1 Candidatus Bipolaricaulota bacterium | reverse complement strand
CTTGATACGGAAACGATACTTACAGGTGGAGTGGAAGTAAGACGGGCAACAACCGTCAAGCTCTATACGAGAAAGAACTACCTATCACAAAAGAAGGCAAACTACGACCCGGCAAACTACAGAAATACCGACACGGACAAAGTGGCAGAATCAATGGCCAAAGGCGAGTTCGTCAAACCGACCCACCAGGTCATAGAAACCGGAGGTGGATAATGGAAGGAAGATTAGCAGTTGAACTAACTGATAGATGTGGAAATTCCACGTCCAAATCAACCGAGGTCGATAGGGAAGAAGAGATCTTTCGGGCCATCTTCTCCGAAGAAGACGAATCAACGCTTAAGCAAATGAGGATGTTGATAGAAGTGGAGCTAATCGAACGTGACCTAAAAGAAGACGAACGTTAGTTCTTTAATTACGAAGTCAAAATTTCCCGCCGTAGTTTTACCTCCACTAACCCTCCGAATTTACTTTCCAAATCAACCTCCATCGAGGTGGTATAAATGGAAAAAGACGAAAAGTTAAGGAAGCTAAAGCAAGAAGTTCTTGAAGGCGCGGTTGATTATACCTGCCCAAAATGTGGCTCAATGATCAGAGGTGAACCCGACGCCAAGAGGCTCTGGTGTCCAACCTGCGAAAAACAGAGGGAGGTAACGCCGGTCGTATGAGGACCGGCTACGATAAATTAAACCAACAGGTTACCGAGAGGTGCTAAGTAGCACCTCTTTTTTTTAAAATGGTGAAATAGCTTTAAAGTTGCAGAAAAAATTCATAACGAATATTATAACAATTGAAATCAACTAAGTGTGGTGAAAAAAACAATTAAGACCTTCTTTCTACAGAGGATAGTGCAAACTAAGGAGGCAAAATGGAAGCCAATAATGGGGGCACCAGACGTAAGAATGGATTTCTTATTTCTTGGCTTCGGCATTGGTTTTGTGCCTACACAACTGATTACGAAAAGCTAGAAGTATTATCTAGAGGACCAGTATTTTATTATTGGCTAGGGCTTTCGGCTACTTCATTTGTGCTAATTTTTAGTATTCTATGTGATTTGTCAGACCTTACTGTAAAAAATGGTTCCATAGTTACTCCAGTTTTATATAAAACATTTTTGCCAAATCTTGCTTTTTGGATACCTTTGTTTGCTATCACTGTCTTAATTGCTGACAAGCAAAGGTGTTATTATTATGATATGGAGCGGTGTTCTAGCAGTAAACGGGGTTTGTTCGAAAACAAAATCAAAAAAGCTACTAGGATAGAATGGGCATTAGACGGGCTTTTGGTAGGAGTGCCAGCTTTTATGATTGGATTTTCTCTTCTACCTTCACTGTGGTATGCGTTATTTGGCTTATACTCTTTTTTAGTGATGATGCGAAGTTATATAGTATTGAAACGCCCTCGTTATGAAGACTTGTTTGAAGGCAAAAAGCCGTATTTCTGTTCTGAAGATTGGTTGGAAGAAAAGTATCGGCCTGAGAAATATGATAATAAGACAATGTCCGAACTTCGATCCATATTAAGCGGATGGGTTCTCTCTCACTTTTTATATACTTTGTGGGGGGCAATATTGTTCATTTGCTTATTATTTTTAGCGGGCCCTAACTCCCTTCAGGCTAGAATGATTTTCTGGGCTTCTTTACCTGCTTTATTACTGTTTTACAGGCTGGTAACGCCTAAAATCTCACAGAGATATGGGCAAAAGGCCTACTCAATTTTTAGAAAATTACCATTATAGTCCAAATATTATATTCGTCAAGCTCTTAAAAAACTTATCGCTTTATTACACCCCAAGTGTAACTATGACTTACCATTTATAACGGTCTTAGCAGTTACTATTCTAGTAACTTGAATGGCGTCTTTCCCATCCCCGGTTTTTGTAACTTTTCTAATATTCCCTATACGTAGTTTTGACCAAATTTACAAATTATGAGTGAATGGCAGTTGCGTAAAAATCTTGTACCACCCCCTGCGCTAAGACTTTGATAGATAACTCCGGTCCGGTAGAATCACTCCCGACACGTAAAGAATGATTAACTGACTACTCCGGAGTAGGGCGCATTGGCTAGTTCGGGTCGGGAGTACATCAGGACGGCCTGGTGGTACCCGACCTTTCAGGGACTGGCAATATTCACGACGGTAATAGGATTCAACCTCCTCGGAGACGCAATTAGGGACATCCTAGATCCTATCAACGTAGGAGGCAATAGAAAGGTAATTTTATATGAAAAACGACAATAGTTCTTTCGAAAACAGCATTAGACGTCCACTCGTAACGGGTAAAATAGGACCCAGGGCCGAGTTTGGAGGTGAGGAGTACCTCTACTTTGCCGGAAACAATTATCTCGATCTCGCTCGCCGACCCGAATTGATAGAAGGGGCTACCAAAGCCGTCAGCAACTACGGAGCGTCATTCGGAGCCGGAAGAACTACGACAGGAACGGCCGATATTCATTTAAAACTGGAGCGAAAGCTAGCAGAATTCAAAGGCACTGAAGATGCAATCATATTTCCTTCTGGCTACCTGGGGAACCAGATTATGCTGAGCGGGTTGATCCGCGACGGTGACACTCTCTTATATGATGGCTGGGCTCACCCAAGTATTATTGAAGCTCTGCCACAGTCGTCCG
>JAGXLB010000311.1 GCA_018334915.1 Candidatus Bipolaricaulota bacterium | reverse complement strand
AAAACAAAACGCGAAGAACTAGGACTTAAGCCAGCCATGTACGCAAAAGTTGGTTAATTTAGGCTAAACCATAAATCAGGAGGTGGAACAAGGTGAATAAAAATCACGAATCGGAGTTAAATGAATACATAAATTCAGGAGACCCGGTGAACTTCATGCTTACGAACGGAATGACGCTGGCTGGTGTAGTAAAGTGGCAAGATGAAAAATTCGTCAACGTGGTGGGTACAGTCAACGGAGTCAAAAGAAGCTGTACTATTTCGAAGGGATCACTGCTTTGTTATTTCGAACACAGCGAGGAAGACGAACGGTATGCTACAATTGAAAACGTCTGAGAATTTTATCCAGAAACAAAACTAATTTAACTCGCTTTATTTAAGGGCTGGACCCAAGATAAAAGTCGAACATCTCTTCGACTATTCAAAAGCTTGGGCATCTCTATTTCGATCTCCCAATTATAGAAAAATCAACTGAATTAATTACGGTAGTTTGTTCTCATGTTTTCGAACCATAACGGTCCGTGAATTTTTCGCCTAGTTTGGGTTTTGATTCTTAAACTTTCCAGTCTTCTCTGCCAGTTGTTTTTCTTTTCCTGGTCGCAAGGTAGAGTATTTTTTCTGCCGCTTTCGTTGAAGGCAAACCCTTTTTAGATCTGCATAAGATCAATTTTATGATTTTCAATTAGCTTAAATTCGGTGTCTCTAGTTCTATGGACAGCGGATTGACGTGTTCGGTTTTTTTATAGAAAGTCACTTGACCAAGTAATAACAATTGTTATAATGATTGAGGTCAACCTAAATTTAACGAGGAGAGTGAAAAATGTTATCAAGCTTTTTAATAACTTTTAGAGAGGCTCTGGAAGCAGCGCTAATCATAGGAATAATGGTAGCATACCTTTCCAAGATAAAAAAAGGTCAGTTCAACAAATATATCTATTCCGGTGCTTCAGCGGCCGTAGTGGCGAGTGGTCTCCTTGGGTGGCTCTTCTTTTCGGCTGCGACATCGCTAGAAGGTGGCCAGCAGGAGATATTCGAAGGGATCGCCTCACTATCAGCAGCAGCGGTCCTCACTTACGTAATAGTCTGGATGGCCAGAACTTCACATAAAATTAAGGCTAGAATACAGGAAAGAATCGATACGTCTCTCTCCCGGGGAAAGTTGTTCGGCCTGGCTTCGCTCGCTTTTTTAGCCGTTTTTAGGGAAGGAGTTGAGACAGTACTGCTGGTAGGAACCCTGGCAGTCAGAGCTCCCTTAAGAACGATAATCGGTTTTGGTGGCGGCCTGGCAGTTGTTATCGTATTAGCCGTCCTGGCTTTTAGGGGAGTTTACGAGCTCGATCTTGAAGCTTTCTTCAAGACTACAAGCGCCATATTGGTCGTATTTGCCGCGGGGCTGGTAGCCTATGGAGTCCATGAGTTAAACGAAGTCGGGATGATCCCCCCAGTGATCGAACACGTATGGAACACAAACTTCATCATCAACGAAGACGGAACGCTAGGTTCCATACTAACAGCACTGGTAGGCTACAATGGCAATCCCTCTCTGACGGAAATTCTTGCCTACATATTTTATTGGGTTAGCGCCGGCACTTACCTTATGTTTACGGTTTTCGAATCATCATTTAGAAGTTCGGAGAGAGTGGAAGCTTAAAACCTTTTATCCAAGGCAATTTCCCCACTTTCCAGAAATAAATTGGGGATTCCCCCAAATCGGGGGAGTTCCCAATATATTCCTAATTGAAGCTAGATCAACTCCCTCAGCCTATAGAATATTCAATATCCTCCGGGGGGACTTCCAGGTTAAACCAAATAATTAGGGGGGATAATTATTGACACGACAGCCAGCCAATAAAGGTACAATTATGCCTGGTTTAGAGGGCAGTAAGAAAGATAGGGATTTTTTAGTTTAAAAGGCGAAATAATAATCAAGACCTCTAAGCTCCTCACTCTGTGCTTCAAACAAACTTCAGCAGTAAGTCCAGATTGAAAGCGATTATAAGTGAACTTGGATTAACTTTCGTGGGTCTCTTTAAAAATTCAGGGACATCTTATCAGCAGGATTAGACCTCGGCTTTCACCACTGCGAGCAAATGTGAGACAGTACAGGTTTTGAAAATCAAGTTTTCCTGGCATGGACATTGAAGTTGTGCATCTACGATAATAATAACACGGGAAGTACTGCCCTCACTTTTTGTTCATTTACCCCCCTGACTGGTTTGTATCAGGCCAACTTTCCTGTATAATAAAAGTAGAGTAATTTAATCTACTTTTGTGACCACGTGGGGTGGTCGATATGTTTCCCGTTTTACAGACCTCGAAATCCGAGACAGAAATTAGAAGAGAACGTTCCTGCTCTACCAGTATCTGTCGAAAAAACGTGAGAAAAAAAGGCCACGCCGAAGACAATCAACAAAGTCGAGAAAGACTAACCTGTAAAATCTACTTATGTTGAGCTGGAAAACGGAATGATTATTTTTTGCTTATATTATAACAATCGCTATGACTATTTTATCGGAAAATGGTAGGTACGAAAACACTTCCAAACCCATTTAAAGGGAGGATACAATGGATAATTACGTGCTCAGCTCTCGATCAAAGCGCACAAGCTACATTTTAACGACACTGTTGTTCCCC
>JAGXLB010000310.1 GCA_018334915.1 Candidatus Bipolaricaulota bacterium | reverse complement strand
GCAAGCTGAACGTCGGATCTCGGCCTCGCTTTCGTCCCTCTCTCTATTATACTACAACGGAGTAATGGCTTCGGACCGAAAAAATTCCAGCGACGTGGCGTTATGTTTGACCGAGCCGGGAAGCTAGGAGTCGAGAACAAGGACCAACGAAAGGGTGGAACCGTGCCCGCTCGCCCCCGATAGGATTTTCCCGAAGAGTCCTCAATGACCACGTAACGTATAAATCCAAACCCTTTAACGGATAAACAGTGGCTGAAGCCTGTCTAATCATTGAGTTCAAGTTGCCCGAAACCACCAAATATCCTCTCCATCCGAGAATATACCCCATCTCCAACAAGGAATTCGAAGATCCTGTCGGCTTCCTCTTCCGGATCAATTCCACTGAACGCCTCAGGATAGATCAATTTACCGATATAATAAGCATCGGCCAGTACCGTCCCGAAATTCGTCGCATAGTAGTTGTAAGGCAACAGGCCGTACACATTTCCCGACTCTATAGCAGAAAGCCCCCTGAACTGGGGTTCTTTTAGGTCTTCCTTAACCAAAGATAGACCCGCTTCGTCGATAAATATGTATTCCGGATTCCACTGCAACAGTTTTTCTTCATTTATCATTACGTGATCCAGCCCAAGTTCCCCAGCCACGTTATCGATTCCAAGGAAGGAAAATGGGGGATAGGAAGGCTCGGTCGACGCAACCCCGTGGGCTCCCCTGTAGCCTATTCCTCCAACAAAAGCCGAGGGGCCAGACTTTTCTGGGCCTTCAACTCTCTCTCGGAGTTCGGTAATTTCTTCTTCCACAAAATTAATGACTTCTTCCGCCCTGCTTTCCTTATCGAGAATTCTACCCATTAGCCGCAACGCGGAGTAGAAATCGTCCCGGGCTACTGAGTTGGCGCCCCCGTAGTTCAGCCCGATCACCGGAATTCCGGTCTTGTTCTGCAGGTCATTTGCTTTTCCTTTCGTGGTGTAGGTCCAGAAAATTACCTCGGGTTGGGCGGAAACGATCAATTCAGAGTCTCCTCCGTGAATTGGCCCGATACTCTGCAGTTCAGCAAGTTCGGGGTGGGCCAATCTGTAAGGTCTCTTCTTGTCCCGTTTCTCGAAGTTCTCGACGCCGACGACCATTTCAGTCGCTTTTAAATAGGTAATAAGCCTCAATGTTCCCGCCTCCAGACCCACTATCCTTTCTACGTCTTCGGGCACGGAGACGGTCCTGCCCAAATCATCCTCGACGACCGCTGTATCCTGGGTGCTCGGATAACCAGCTACGAAGGAAACGGCAAAAACCAAAACCAGTATAAGGATAACCTGCCAGCTAACTTTACTTTTCATTTACATTTACTCCTGGCTAAATTAATTCCGCACCGGTAGAAGTTGCTAAAAGCTTCCCGTGAATGACACCTTTCATGCTTATTAGTTTGTCAGCAACCTCATTTACTTCTTGACCCTTACCCTGAACGGCGACCAATTCAAGACAGTTGTCCTCGTCAACGTGTAAATGGGTTGTTGATACTATTAGATCGTGATAGTTATGCTGGCAATGGGTTAATTTATTCGAGAGATTTCGTTCGTGATGGTCGTAGAGCAGTGAAACTACTCCCATAACTTCCTCGCCTTCCTCCCATTCACGCTCGACCAGCCTATCCCTGATCATGTCTCTGATAGCTTCTGAACGGTTGTCGTAACTTTTGTCCTCGATCATTTTATCAAACCTTTCCAGGAGCTCCTCGTCGATCGAAACGCCGAACCTCTTTGTATTAGCCACTTTCTTACCTCCAAGATAACACGATCATAAAATTCGTAACATCTTGTTGTTATTAGAATAACAATCACTACTCAACCTTTCAAGGGCTATATAATTAACCTCCGGGATTCGCCGGGAGTTTTTCGGCAATTTGATAAAAGCCCGGAATCCCCGGCAGTTACTGGTTGATTGTTGTCAGAGACCAATAGTTGAAATACCCTAACTTGTAAACTAGAATGAATTTGAATATTATAAATATTTTTAACTTAACTTCTGAATTCTTAAATTTTTAGTAAAATTGAACTCTGATGGAGGGAGTTGATAACCCCCTTTCATCAGACAAACTTAGAATTTTGGGCTGTTAGCTCTATCAACTCAGTAAACCCGGCTTCCGAAATTCTCGCCGAAATCTTTGTCTCAGTGAACTGGTTCCGGGCTTTAGACAAAAACTCAGTCGAATGAGTAAGGATCTTGTCGACATGATTGGCTTAATTAACTAAGACTGGGCGGGCGTTGCTGTCTTTTTGAACCTGCACTGAAGCCAGGCAGGTAATATTTATCCGAATATTTAATCGGTAGTTAATCAGAGCAAATACTGGAGCCTTTAAGGGAGGAAATCATGAGCACGAAGATAGTGGTAGTAGGGGGTGGATCGGGCGGAGTGATCGCTGCCAACCGGCTGGCAGAGAAATTAAGACCGGAACTGGAGTCAGGTGCAGTGGAAGTTATAGTGTTAAATGAAACATCTTACCAGGTTTACAAGCCAGCAACACTGTACATGGCATTCGGCAGGAGCGAAATATCTGAAGTAAAACGACCGGTCAATGACCTGCTGGACCCCAGGATAGATTTCAAACAGGAAAAGGCAATCAATATGGACCCGGACGACAAGAAAGTCCAGCTAGAAG
>JAGXLB010000309.1 GCA_018334915.1 Candidatus Bipolaricaulota bacterium | reverse complement strand
GCAAACTTACGTATTTTTGGGGATTACAGCAACGCCCCCTGCAAATTCTGACTTGAAACCATGAAGATGGTGTAGGGGCAGAGGGGGCGTTGGCCCCATGCCCACGTAGCTCTAACGGCAGAGCTCCTGCTAGTTCTGATAAAGATGATTTGCAACTACCCGATAGTTTAGCAGAGGGGGTTGAAAGTGCAGAACAATTTTTATATAATTGGATTGTATTAAGGACGAACCCTCTGTACTTTGACAATAGGTTGTTAAGTTCGGTTCTTCAAGAGAAAAGACAGGAATGGAATTTAGGTATAAAATTGCACAATAGGAAATTACGTGACGATGTATATGAAGTTGTCTGATTAGATATGAAAGAGATGCTGCCCCACAGGCGTTTTTTTATCACTCCTTGCGCTTGTGGGGCTTTTCTTACCTTAATGGGAGGTTTATGACTGATAAAAAATTCGATTACGGTCATCCCTACTTGGACGCATTTCGTTGCTGGCATAAAAACTCAAATCAAGCACCTTCCGACGCTTACGGTATTGACATCGACTATCTAATGGTTGGTTTCGACGATAACCCAATTAAGGGTGTAATAGATTTTAAGAAACCAGGTGACTCTGTAACCAGAACAGAGGAAAAAACCTACAATCATTTAGAAGAGCTGGGCATACCAGTATTTGTAGTTACATTTTTCGTTGATTATCGGGTAGAGACCTTTGAAGGTAACGAACACCCTAATCATAATACCCATGACAGGGTTTCATTTAAAGACGAGGATGTTGAGGCAATTAAGGTTCGTAGGTGGAATACTGATGAAGTTAAGTTTTTGAGCGAAGTAGAGCAGTATTGGCGATGGGAGAAGAAAATACGTAATAAATAGGGTGGGGTTCGGCCAGTAGAAATATGTAATCCATACACTACTTGACTGCCCCACCCTACTACAATTAGAGGTGATATTTGTGTCAGATTCTATTTTAAGAAAACATAGAGATGAAAACTTTAAAACAATCTATCTAAAGGTACTAAACGAAGAAGAAGATTTAAGCTGGAAGGCTAAAGGTCTTCATACATATTTAATGACAAGACCAGACAACTGGAAATTCAACTACCAAGATATAATAAATAGAGCTTCTGATGGAAGGACTGCTGTTGAAAGTGGGATGAAAGAATTAAAAGATAAAGGATATTTAAAAATAATTAACAGACAGAGTGAAGAGGGGAAATGGACCTCAGAGTGGATTGTAAGCGAAGAAGAAGAGCTTTTAGAAGAAGAATTGACCGATGCCGATTTTCGGGGGACGGAAAACCCGTGTACGGATAATCGGCATAGTAGTAGTACAGTAAGTAGTAGTACAGTAGATAATAATAAAACAGAGCAGAGCTCCCTTACCGATAAACTTGATTACGCTGATCCAACCAAACACACTCCAAAAGACTTAGTAATTATCTTCAACCACACCCTAGATGAAGAGCAGTCGTTTGTAAGAAAGACGAGGAATTGGCAGAAGGATATCGGAATAATGAGCAACGTGCGGAAGAAATTTGATGGGGATTCCGCTCAAACAAGGGAGTTCTTGGAGTGGGTTGTGAAGCATCGTTTTGACGACCTTAAAAAGAAGAACACTAATATGGACAATCTAGGATTCCTTTTCGCCTACGTGAATGACTTCCTAAATTGGCGCAAGCAACAGGAGCAAGAGAAAGCTACCGCAGAACACATCGACGCTGGTGCCCCTGATCCAGTAGAGGGCGTAGAATCAATGGACGAAGTAAGATCAATAATGGAGGCATGATTATGACATTACAAGAAGCTGTGAAAGAGACTAAAAACTTTATCAAGATTGAGGCAGAGCAAGCTGGTGTTGATCCAGAGGAGATTATGCGAGAACTAAAAGAGGAACTTGAGGTCAAAGAATTTGTGGAGGCAACCCGATGATCCTAAATTACGATCAAATACATGAGCAAGTTTTGGGGTCAGTCTACGATCTTGACATAGAACCCTTTGTAGATGCACAAGTAGAGGATGGGGTTATAAGTTATGGTTTAGGTTCGTTTGGCTATGATATACGCATTGGTAACACGTTTGAAGTCTTCACCGATGTATCCAGCTCACCAGTAGACCCCAAGAACTTTGACGATAATTCATTTGTAGGGAAGAAGGTTGATGATTACATTCAGATTCCACCCAATAGTTTTGTGCTAGGTCATGCCGTTGAACGAATCACCATGCCAAAAGACCTTATGGGGATTTGCTTAGGCAAGAGTACCTACGCACGTTGTGGAATAATAGTAAATATGACTCCAGTTGAACCAGGGTGGGAAGGACACCTAACTATAGAGATTTCTAACACAACACCCTTGCCAGCCAAGGTGTATGCTAACGAGGGTATAGCCCAGATCCTTTTCTTTGAGGGCGACGAACCAGAACTGACGTATGCGGATAAGAGTGGTAAATATCAAGGACAGGAAGAGAAGATATATCATGCAGATGTGGCTTGACATGACGGCACATGTGCTGTATAGTTGTTGGTGTAGGGAGGTGGATTATGAGTACCAACTTTTATTTTATCCAAGAGAATGGTGACGATATTCATATTGGACAAAGGGCTTGCGGTTGGAAGCCACTATTTCAGGTGACAGAATATTATAGTGACTTTGGTGA
>JAGXLB010000308.1 GCA_018334915.1 Candidatus Bipolaricaulota bacterium | reverse complement strand
CGTCATCTTCTAACTTTTGCAAAAAGTCGTCCAGTAGATTATCCTCGTCTTGAGGCATTATCAGTTCCTCCTTGTAAATACGAGATATTTATATCATGAAGGAACTGCTCTGATGCCTCAACTTTTTACTCTTATCCAGTTATCTTTCTAGAGGCTTTTACACACGATATTCTACACGATCATGAATCCAGCCCCTTTATATATTGCAAAATGAACTATAATCGTTTTTGCCCTTCCTGAGCGCATTTATGCTAGTTTTACTGAAACTTTAAAGAAGGTAAGACTACTTCACGCTTGATTTTAAAAGGACCGGGTTCATTACCCGACCACATCTATTATTGAAAAGAAAAACCTACTAATTACCCCTTCTTGTGCGGTAGTTAGACGATGGACTATTGAGAACCGGGAACCCAGTTGCTTCCGGGAATACAGTTGGTTTCGGGTATTTGAGCTTCGGGTCCGCCAACAACAAGGGGCATAGTGGAAACTTCCCAGCTAAATTCCCTTACAGGTACGGCCACAAGGTATAAAAGAGGACTCGCCCTATCCGAAGCTGCCAGCAAGGACCCCACCAGAGGCTCCGGGATAAACTTTCCGTTTTCCTCGTATATATCCGAATGAAACCGGAACCCTTCCGAGAACATTTCCGGGTTTGGGGACCAATTACTTGATGGAATCCAACGACTTTCTCCGGGTACCCACTGGGATCCGGGGAAAAACTCTTCACCGGCATCAGCTAGGTTCAAGCTGGCTTCCGGTTCGAGGCCGACCCTTCTTTCCGAGAGGTTCTGGCGGACGATCTCCCCGTCAGCAATAACGGCGGAGTAAAGCCGGACCCTTATGGGCTTATCCCCTTCGTAAGTTATCCGTAAGCCCTCTTCAAATCTTTCTCTTGCCATCTCCGGGTTTTCCTCCATCATCATCTGAAATTCTTCGGTGGGTCTTAGCAGGAGCCTTCCTTCCACGTCCTGAGCCAAACCGTATTGGGTAAACCCCGATAACAACAAACCAAACATTAAGGAGGTCAATAAAAAGGTATTGAAGTTAACCGCCGATTTTTCCAAGGTGTCACTGTACATAATAAAACTCCTTACGTTTTTCCCAGTATTGATGGATTATTTAGTTAAGTTGACTAAATTAGTCTGCCTTTATTATACGTGGTCTGGGCTCGAATTAAAACCAGCGCGAATTGACTCATAAATAATCGAGTCCTACGGGTATCGTTGCCTCATAAGTAAAATCGAGTCGAAAGGGATTTTAAAGTATA
This sequence comes from Candidatus Bipolaricaulota bacterium, assembly GCA_018334915.1. Classification (GTDB taxonomy): domain Bacteria; phylum Bipolaricaulota; class Bipolaricaulia; order M55B111; family M55B111; genus JAGXLP01. Next base: position 1,391 of record JAGXLB010000308.1, on the reverse strand, counting down.
GTCTCCCTGGAGGCCAACTTGGGCCTTCAGGGAGGCAAAAGTGAGGTTAACGTTGAAAGAGAAACAGGCAGTAACGGGAAAGCTGAGAAAAAAGTATGGACAGGCATCGAAGACAGAAAAAGGTGAAATCATCGATTGGTTAGTGGAGGTAGCCGGATACAACCGCAAGTACGCGGCAACACTACTGAGAAACGGACAAAAGAAGAAGACAAAACAGACTAAACCAAAACCTAGGTCCGGTAGACCTCCAATATACGACGAGGAAGTCTTCCTGGCACTTCGCAGAATTTGGTTTACCGAAGGCTGCATTTGTGGAAAGAGATTGGCCCCGTTCTTAAAAGAGCTAGTGCCGATATTAAAGAGGTTCGGCGAAATAGACGTTACTGACGAGGTAGAGCAAAAATTGGCAAATATTAGTCCGGCTACCGTGGACAGACTGCTTAAACCCGTAAAAGCTGCCCTAAACTTCACCGGAAAATCATCTACTAAACCGGGTACGTTGCTCAAAAGCGAAATACCGATAAAGACCTTCTCCGAGTGGGACGACACCGTACCCGGATACGTGGAGGTAGATCTGGTCGCCCATAACGGTGGCGACCCCTCGGGAGAGTTTGCATACACGTTAGACGTTACCGACGTGGCCACAGGCTGGACAGAGACCAGGGCGGTAAAGAACAAGGCCCGGGTTTGGGTATCTCGTGCCTTAGAGAAGATAACTGATCGTTTACCTTTCGAAATAAAAGGTATTGATTCGGACAACGGAAGCGAGTTCATCAACGATCATTTGTTAAACTACTGCCAGGAAAGGGAAATCACCTTCACCAGATCCCGCCCATACAGGAAAAACGACAACTGCTACATAGAACAGAAGAACTGGTCGGTGGTAAGAAAGACGGTAGGTTACAGAAGACACGATACCGACGAAGAAAGGGTCATTCTAAACAAGATATATAAACTACTAAGACCGTATACTAACTACTTCCAACCGTCATTGAAACTGGTTGAAAAGGAAAGATCCGGAGCCAAAGTTACCAAGAGATACGACAAGGCGAAGACGCCTTATCGCAGGCTCCTGGCTTATGAGACTATCTCCCAATCGAGTAGGGAAAAACTAAAAGAGGAATACTTCTCTTTAAACCCTGCCCAGCTCAACCGGGAGATAGAATCTCTGCGCAAGAAATTATACCAGGTTTACAGAAGAAAAGGTAACGAAGTTACCGAAAAGCAAGAGGAAGCGGAGAACGATTTGGAGTATATTTTGTCATGAGGCAACGATTAATTTTCACCTCAAAACTAGCCGTTCTAGGAAGAGAGTTGGAGTTGATTTGGGCTAGATTTACTTTTGAGGCAACGTATCGGGTTTCGACTCGATTTTGTTTTGAGGCAACGGG
>JAGXLB010000097.1 GCA_018334915.1 Candidatus Bipolaricaulota bacterium | reverse complement strand
GAATAATTATATTATGAAGGCAAAACTGGATGCAGGTAAAAGAAGGGAAGAGCAAGACATAAAAGAATCACGGCCATGGATTTACCTTTTTGGGACCATTTTATGGACCTGGGGCTTTTACGGTCTGGCTTTTCTTTTTGGTGAAGCTTTGTTCTCTTTCCCCAGCGTACTCTTCTATGCTGCTGGTGGTCTCGGCCCCCTAGCAGTCTCCGTGATACTTATTGGCTCGGGTTACTGGGGTTCTGATTCTTCGCCGTCCGCTTTTCTGAAACGTTGCCTCAATCCGTGGAGTCTATCGGTAAAGTGGTACCTGGTCATAGTCGGGCTGGTAACCATCCTGACGTTAGTTCCGTGGTCATTTTCCTCCCCTCAAGTGCTGGCACGTGGACCTTTGGACGTCGGCCCACCGCTCTTTCTCCTGATAGGGGTGATTTTTGGTGGTCTTGAGGAAATAGGATGGAGGGGCTACGCTCAGGAGAGCTTGCAGAGCCGGCTCTCGGTACTGAATTCCTCCCTGGTGATTGGGCTTTTTTGGGCAGTGTGGCACCTTCCACTCTTCTTCATGGAGGGTACTTACCAGGCGACTCTGGGAGCAGGCTCGCCGGCATTCTGGTCTTTCAACTTTTCCATAGTTATCATTTCTCCCATTTACGCCTGGATATTCAATTCGGCTGGCAAGGCTCCTTTCGCTGCCGTGATCTTTCATGCGCTGAGCAATGTAGCGGGCGAGTTGACCGTCGACGCCCCAATGATTCCTGATCTCGTTGTGCCTCTGGTGGTCTCGGCATTTCTCATTACTGTCTCCTGGAAATGGATCAAAGAACCATCCCCGGAACTTGAAAAGAAAGAGAGTTGATGGAAAAACCATGAGGGAAATTTGTTAAGGTGTTACTTAAAAACTTATAACGGTTTTTAGGGTACCTATATGGCAAGGTGGTTGAGGAAATAAGCTGAACGATACCTAAAACTGGCGCTGGGGCACGGTCAATATTTTGGATATCGTTGAAGCGAGCCAGGAATTCACTTTTGATTCGGCTGAACTTACCTGTCCCCTGTTGAACCTCTATTCAGAACAGGAACTGAAATTCTGTTTACATTTAAGCGACTTTATTCCATTTACGTTGGAATTGGGGATGTCTAAGGTCTCCTCTCTTTGTATTCCGACATTCGGTACTTACCAAGTTTATTTGGGGAATTAACTTCCCGAGTCCCATAATTCACTTTCTGGTTTTGAAACTTTAAGCCAAGTGAGTGTTTCGGCTTGAATAATTAAGGGAATTACGTTATAAAAGATTAGTTAATAGTTAGTTGGTTTAACTAACTATTAAGGAGGTAGGTGCTAGTTGAGCAAGAAAAGAAAGCAGGGCGGTTTAAATGCACAAAGTATTGGGCTTCACAACACCCAAAAAGTTCTAGAGCTAATCCGTGAGAGGGGTTCCATATCCCGGGTCGAAATAGCTGGTCGTCTTGACCTGAGTAAAGCCGCCATTACTTCGGCTGTTGATCGACTCCTTGAAAAGGGCTTTCTGGAGGAGGAAGTGGACACCGAGCACGAGAAGGTGGGCCCCAAACCTCAGTTGATATCCGTAAGGCCGAACGCCGCGTTATTTCTTGGAGTAGACGTTGGAGGAACAAGTATTGGATACGGGATCGGCAATCTACAGGGTGAAATAATAAAGAAGCGAAAAGTAGAAACGGCTGATGGTTGGGAAGACGTAGTGCAGCAGATTGTCCGGGTTTTTGAAAACCGTAATCAGTGGCATGAACATGACCAGGGTTTAGTCCAAGCTATAGGTGTTTCCGTGCCCGGAGTTGTAGATCAAAAAGGAAGAGTTAGTTTTGCCCCGAATATAGAGGGACCTGAGAGTTTCTCCATCAAGGAAAGGCTTGAAGAAGACGTCCCGGTGCCGGTATTTGTGGAAAACGACGTGAACCTCTCTGCTCTTGGGGAAATGAATACTGAAGCAATTCGATATACCGATTTAGTTTTCGTATCTATCGGTACCGGATTAGGGGTCGGAATAATAATAAACGGTGAATTATATCATGGAGCTTTTCAGCACGCTGGTGAGATAGGCTGGATGATTATTGATCGTGAGGATTTGACCTTTGAAGCGGACGGACCACAGGGTTCTCTGGAGACGAAGCTTAGCGGACCGAGCCTGGTGCGGAGAGCTCGTGAGGCGGTGGATAATCGTGTTGATTCAATTGACGGGATTGATCCACAGGAGATTACTCCAGAGAGGGTATTGCGTTTAAGAAAAGATTATTCAGCTTTTAACAAAGTCTTTAATGAGTGGGTTGAGGAGTGGTCGATAGTTTTAAACAACCTTACCGCCATACTTGATCCCCAGTTGATAGTACTTGGTGGGGGAGTTTCACAATCCCTTGACAATGAAGTAATTGAGAAATTAAGAACGAACATCAAAAGCACTACCCAGCGACCGCCCAAATTCATGATATCTCCGGACCCCGAAAAAGCTCCATTAAGGGGGGCGACGGAACTTTGCCTGGCGGAATTTGATCAGTGGTTTTCCTGAAGTTGTTGCACCGTTTTCTTTATTTGACACTGACTGTATGGAGGCTAAGTAGCAAATGGAATTAGTCAACCAGTTGCGCGAACTGAAAAAGTCATTCGGTCTGGAGACATTCATCCGCCGTTATGGAATATTTATAGTTTTTCTGGTGATAACCATATCTCTGGCGGTATCTTCTTCTACTTTTAGATCACCAGCAAACATTATTAATATACTCCAGCAGAACGCTGTTTATGCCATAGTAGCTTGTGGAATGCTATTAATGATTATAGTTGGTGGCTTCGATCTATCTGTTGGCGCCGTAGCCGCTCTTTCAAATGTTACTGCAGCCTATATTTTCAAAGTTTCTTCCATCCCCTTAGGCGTAATTGGAGGACTTGCGCTCGGCTTGCTTGCTGGAATTTTCAATGGAATTTTGATTACCAAAGCTAGGATCAATCCCTTCGTGGCAACCCTGGGATCGTCAACTTTAATCAGAGGTCTACTTTTTGTAAGCACAAACGCTGAACCGATCTACGGCTTGCCGTCGAGTTATACTGTAATTGGTATGGGGTCTCTCGGTCCAGTTCCTATAGCAGCAGCTATTGCTGGACTTGTGATTCTTCTTACCCTCATAATTTTACACTTTACTCTCTTTGGTCATCACATTTATAGTGTCGGAGGGAATGAAGAGGCTGCCCGCCTTGCGGGAATAAACGTGGACCGGATAAAGATAGCTACCTATGGGATCGGAGGTTTTTTTGCAGGACTTGGTGGGTTAATTCTACTCAGTCAATCCAATATAGGTCAGCCCTCCGTTGCTGAAGGCTTGCCCCTGACCATAATTGCAATAGTAGTTATAGGAGGAACACCGCTGACTGGGGGAGTTGGTAATATTTCTGCTCCAGTTATCGGAACTTTAATGCTGGGTGTAATATCAAACGGACTCAACATCTTAAACGCCTCGCCATACTGGAAACCTGCGCTAACCGGTTTAATAGTCATAATGGCTGTAGCCTCTGAGCGTTACTGGGCGGAACGAGGAAAGGATTAAGTTCGGTAGTGAGAATTGTGGTGAGTTTGTCAGGAGCCAAAAAAAAGGGGGTGGTCAACTGAAAAAATCTGAAACCCCAGGTCGAGTTGAATGCAGAACCAAAGTCAAGTAATACAAAGGAGGACATATTTATGAAAACCGCAAAAGAAGTTAAATCTCTTACAGTTATTGGTTTACTCGCAGTATTGCTGTTAACTTTATCTGTTATAAGTCTAAATGTGCAGGCTCAGCAATTTACAGTTGGAGCCATGGTCTGGGATACGACGGTACCGTTTTATACGAATTTTATCAAAGGCCTGAAGGACGCAGCTGACGAGTACGATGTAGAAGTGCTCATTAGGAACGGACAGGGGGAGCTAAACCAGGAGATATCGGTAATTAAGCAATTCATCTCCCAGGAAGTGGACTTGATCGTGGTTACCCCCAGCGACGCGGAAGGAATAGTACCCGTAATCAAGCAGGCAAATAAAGCCGGAATTCCAGTAATCGCTGCGAATAACAACGTAGGGGAAGAAGCCGATGTCCTTACCTACGTGGGGGCAGATGATTATCGATTTGGCCGGCAACAGGGCAAGTTGGTGGAGCAGGCTGTTGGTAAATCGGGCAATATAGCTTATATAATGGGTCACCTTGGGACTTCTGCACAGATTAAAAGAAAGAACGGACTGCAGGATTACCTGAACGAAAATACCGATATAGAGATTCTGAGTTCGGTTGCAGCCGACTGGAAGTATTCTGAAGCTCTTGCTGCCACGCAGGACTTCCTTTCCAAATATCCGGAAGGTGAACTTGACGCTGTAGTTTCGCAGGGCCCAGAAGGAGTAGCAGGGGCCAGGTACGCAGCGAAAAACGGCCGGGAAGAAGTTGATTTCATTGCAGGTGACTATCCAGCGGACGTGCGCAAAGCGATTCAGGAAGGTAAAGTCTACGGAACTATAAACCAGGATCCCTATCCTCAGGGCTTTCTGGCGGTAGAATACGCTTATAAGTGGCTTAATGGTAAGAAGAATTATTTGGTAACCCCAAACGCTTATCTCTATCTACCGCTCATTACTGAAGAAAACGTTGATGAATATCCACCAGCCTGGGGCGGGGAGTAATTTAAATCATTTTATCCCCACCTAACTAATCAAGTTGGGTGGGGATTATTCATGGAGGTAGGATTATGGACTGGGAAGAAGATATTATCCTTCAGACCAGAGACTTGACAAAACGCTTTGGTGGTCTTACTGCGGTTTCAGGGGTTGATTTCGAGCTCCAGAGAGGAAAAGTAAAAGCAATAGTTGGAGATAACGGAGCAGGAAAGTCTACCTTCATCAAAATGCTCTCTGGAGCTTTGCAACCCACCGGCGGGGAAATTTTGTTTAAAGGCGAGTCCGTAAGCTTTGATAGTCCAAGGGACGCCAAGCGCTTCGGAATAGAAACTGTATATCAAGATCTTGCCCTTATAGAGCGGATGAGTGTGGCGGATAATATTTTCCTCGGCAGAGAAAGTGTATTCTCTATTGCGGGGATAAAGTTCGTAAGGAAGGCAAAGATGCAAGAAGACGCCGAAGTCCACTTAAAGAATATTGGAATAAATGTGGAGTCAGCGAGAGAGGAAATTATGAACCTTTCTGGAGGACAGAGACAGTCTGCGGCAGTTGCCAGAGCCGTTTTCACGGACCCGGAAGTCATTATCATGGACGAACCGACCGCCGCTTTAGGGGTTAAAGAAGCACGAAAAGTCCTCGACCTTATTGGGAGCCTGAGCCGGAGCGGAATATCCATCATTCTCATAAGTCATACCCTGCCATACGTATTTGAGGTTGCAGACAGAATCGTCACGTTTCGAAGCGGAAAAAAAGTTTATGAAGAATCTACCGACAAGACGGATGAAAGTACTGTAGTCGAATACATGTTAGGAGCGGGTGAGACGCCCTCTTCCTTGGGTTTAAAGCAGGAGGAATAAATGTCCAGCGAGAAGTTTGGCGTTAAAGTCTACTCCTACGACTGGCATTTGAATCAAGGGTTATCTCCGGACCAAGCTGCGGAACGCCTGAAGAATCAGGGAATTGATTTTGCGGTGGTGCAGAATAGGTACGTGCCTATGGCAAGCAGTGCCGTGGAAAGCGGATTATCGGATCGGCAACAGGCGAAACTTGAGGCACTTGACGATAGGGATTTCGCCGAGGCCTTACAGGAGGTCGGGCTGGAGTACTGGGCAGCCTGCAATGTATTTTTTGCTCCGGATCAACTGGAACGACATCCGGAGTGTCGTCCGGTGGATCAGTTCGGTCTGACTGCAAGGAAAATCGACTGGTATGTTGGGATATGTCCGTCCTGCGAGAGTTACTGGAAAAAACGAAAAGCCCAGGTCGTGGAGGCAGTAAAAGAACTCCAGCCTTACGGAGTTTTCCTTGGCTTTATCAGGTTTCCCGGGTTCTGGGAACTATGGTTACCTCATACTAAACGTGACGATTGGCCAGAATTCTGCTTTTGTTCGAGGTGTCGGGCCAGGTTCGCGGAAGAGATGGGGATAGATGACCTCCCCGAAGAAGGCGCCGACCCCCAAGCCTGGATTCGGAGCCAGGTGTACGAGAAATTTGTGGAGTGGAAGACCGATTTGATTACGGAAAGGGTAGGAGAAATTTCGGAGTCCGTCCAAGAAGTGAAGCCGGGAACAGAAATCATGGTAAATACTTTGCCTTTTATCGAAGACGACTTCTCCGGCGCGGGCCGGGAAGTCTTCGGTCAGGACAAACGTAAACTCAGTTCTGTCACCGATGTGTTCGAATTAATGACCTATCACCAGATGCTGGGACGTAAACTTCACTGGATAGGAAATACCATTCGAAGACTCAGAAAAATAACGAACCGTCCTGTATCAAGTACTGTCCAGGTGAAACCCTATTACACCGAAGGAATGCATGCTGGCCGGGGCAGGGAAGCTCAGCTATCCCCGAAGGAATTTGAACGAGCAATATCGATCGCCCGGAACGCTGGAGCTGAGAGGATTTCCTTTTTTACCTGGGCCGATTTGCTCGAGACAGAAGCCAAAGAAGAGGTGCTGGAAAATCTTCTTTGAGTAGAGGATCAGATAAAATTACTTTCAAAAAAGTGAAGGTTGCTTTCCAACTTTCTAAAAAAAGGTTCCTGGAATTATGAAACTTTTTATCTCAAGTGACTACAGGGAAATGAGCGTTATAGCTGCCCGGGCGGTAGCAAGACAGGTTTTGATGAAACCGGATTCAGTTCTTGGGCTGGCTACCGGCGAGACCACCAAGGGCATGTACGAGAAGCTGGTTACTATGCATGATCAACAACTCGTGGACTTTTCTGCTGTTCGGACATTTAATCTGGACGAATACTACCCAATCGAACCGAAAGACGAGCGCAGTTTTCATTACTACATGAAACATAGATTTTTTGACCAGGTAAATCTGAAGCCCGAAAATAGATTCCTCCCCGACGGCTCAACGGAAAACCCGAAAGAGGAGTGCCGGAAGTACGAGAGTAGTCTAGCTCAGGCTGGGGGTATAGACCTGCAGCTACTGGGGATCGGTTCCAATGGCCACATCGGTTTCAACGAACCCGGGGTGGACTGGGGTACTACTACCCGGCTGGTGAACCTCGAGAATCAAACCGTCAAAAAGACATTCGGCTCTGATTCGTCGGCACCAACTAAGGCAATCACCATGGGGATTAAAAATATTATGAACGCTAGCCAGGTTGTTCTCCTTGCCTCGGGAGGGCAAAAAGCAGAAATAGTGGAAAAAGCTTTGACCCGTCCGGTCACAAATGAGGTCCCCGCATCAATTTTGCAGCTCCATCCTGATCTTAAAATCATTCTGGATGAAGCTGCCGCTGGCCGCCTACCCAAAAAAGAAGTTTAGAGGCTGGTTAAGGTAACGTGTTGACTTGCGGTAACGAGGTTTTAGGCCTTTTCTTTAAGCGAGTCGACCAAAAATGTGCATTCCATGCCGAAGAGAATAAATTTGGTAAATTTAGCCCAATCAAAGGTCGAAAGGGGCCCAGCTTGGCAGGGGGGTCTGATTTGCACTCAGAAAGATGTCGGTTCGAATCCATTCGCCCTCCACCACCCATATAAATAAAACCGACAATAACCATAGATAACGTGATAGAACTCACTTTTTCTCTCTCAAAGACTGCCTAACAAGATTATGATCAGATGAATGGTCCGAATGTCAGTTCTCTGCAAGGACCAAGAAGGTACAGCCTAACCCTTGGTGGCGAAATTCATCCTAGGCTTGATACCGCTTTGCAAAAGCTGGTTCGGAAGAGACTGCTGATGTTTGGGGTCGGGGACACGTTTGCCGAGGATTTATATTCTTACATTGTTCCAGCGGCACGGACAATATTCTGGATACCGTCGAAGCGAGCCGGGGTGTTCACTCTTGAGCCAGCTGAAACTACCTGCCCCCTGTTGAACCTCTATTCCTAGCAGGAACGTGCCGAATCTTCTGAATTAAAAGGGTTTGCGAACAAAACAAAGTAGAGATCGACCAGCCCGGTTCCAGAGTCGTCACCCTGCCCCAGAACGAAGGGGCCGACAGCCACGCGATTGGCACGAACCTGAGCTTGATGAGCCAGGTGGGGTTTGATTGGTTTGACGACATACTGGACAGGAAAGCGGAGTATTGTGGGAGAAGTCGGGTGGCCTCGTACAGGCTGGCGTACTTCCAGTTTGAGGTTCCGGTTTCTCCTCTTTTGTAAGATGAGGGTCCAATTATTAGTAAAGGTTTTCGTACGGGCGTAGGTTACCTGAATATTTCCAAATGTTTGAGCAAGTTTATCTGGCTCTTGCCCGAATTAATACTACATTTGACCACGGAAAAAACTAATCCCGAGACTTAAGATAACCCAAACATGAAAAATATAATTTTAAAGTCGAAGGCTTCTCCGGAAATCCAGTCGAATTATAGGAGCCAATATTAATTAACATGAAGCTTATTATTACAGATTATACTTCCGGCTATAGTTCAGAAGCTAGGTTTTAGGAGCCAAGGAGTCTCGGAATGAAACAACTATACAGTTATAAGACAACTCTCATCTTGGTACTGATATTAATTATTTTGCCTATTCAGTTGACAGTTGCCGAAACCATAAGCTCTACCAGGGCAATAGAGGACGCGGATTATCTCTGGGAAAAGCTTGAAGCAGTCCATCCTAAACTGTACTTCGAGACTCCAAAAGAGGAAACCGAAGATGAGTTTAAGGGTTGGTTGTATAATAAAAGTCGAATACCTATGGACTTGTTTGTTCGGCAGATTTGAGAAAGAATGTCATCAAAAAGAAGAAAGGAGATCCGATTACAGTGAAAAAGAGGAAATGGTAATGGACAAGAAAGTTGTTCTGATTATAGGTAGACGGGGAGAGGTTAGAGACGGAATCGAAGCTTTGGTTAAAGCCATTACAGAAGTTGGTGAGGTAATTTGTTTCGAGGATGTTTCATTGCGGTCGGAGCAGATCACCAGGCTAAAACCCGATCTGGTTATATTCGATTCTTCTCAAATGGAGGAGGACTATCGAAGACGGTTGAGGCTACTGAGGAGATTGTTACCATTGACAATGATTCTCGCCCTGGTTGAAGGAGAAGTTCAGAAAAGGGTTTCGCGGGAATGTGGTGCGGACTCTGTTCTCGTGAAAGGCTTCCGCAGTGACCTATTGATTCGAACCGTACGGAGGCTAGTTAAGGGGCGAAACGATAAAGAATCACGATTCAGCAAATAACAATAGAGAGGGTTAAGTATGAAACTACTGAACGTTGATGCGGTTGAGAAAAGCTTTAAGAAAGCAAAGGTCGTAGATAACCTTTCTTTTCAGCTTAATGAAGGCGAGATAATGGGATTGCTCGGACCGAACGGCGCCGGAAAGACAACAACGATAAGAATGATCATGGATATTATCGAGCCGGACCGGGGCTCTATAAGCTTTCGGGGTAACGGTTCGGGATCGGATTCGAAAAAGAACACCGGCTACCTTCCGGAGGAAAGAGGGCTTTACGAGGATGCAACTGCAGGAGACGTGCTCGAATATCTGGGTACGCTCAAAGGACTGGAGAGGCGGGATG
>JAGXLB010000307.1 GCA_018334915.1 Candidatus Bipolaricaulota bacterium | reverse complement strand
CGCCTGTGATAGAGGGGGAAAGATCGAGCCCTCCACTAGCGAGGCCATGGACAAAGTGGCCGATAAGATAACGAGCATCTCCCGGGAGAGGATAAAAGAAGAGTTATTCAAAATTCTGGGAACGAGAAATTCCGGCTGGGGGATGAGGTTTCTTAAGGACAGGAACTACCTTGAAGAAATAATGCCCGAGATGATTGCTAATGAAGGAGTTCCTCAACCGAAAGAATATCATCCCGAAGGTGACGTTCTGGAGCACAGCTTTCAGGCACTTGAGGTCGCCGACCGGTTCGATTTTTCTCCTTTAACAAAGCTTGCAGTATTTCTTCACGATGTCGGAAAAGCTTCTGCTTTTGATCACAACGAAGGAGAGCACATGGGCGGGCATGCCCCGGCCGGGGAAAAATTAGCAGAAAGGATTGCTTCCCGCCTTCGACTTTCAAACGATCAGACAAAAAAACTGACCTGGCTCGTTGGCAACCACATGAAAGGATCGATTCTGCCCAGGATGAGAAGGGCCAAGCAGGTAAAGCTCATCAGACACAACCAGGATACCTCGTACCCCCTGTCTCAACCAGTTGATAGGTTTAGTTACTTTGCCGACCTGCTGCGAATTATCCTTGCTGACAGCGAAGCTAGTTCACATGGAGTGGACGGTTGGCTGCCGGTCTTTGAAAAATTCTCTGACCTTCTTCCACATCTCAAACATCTTGAGAACCTGGGCTCTGCCAGGAAGTTGATTAATGGCGAGGATCTGCTGGATCTGGGAATGGAGGAGGGGCCCGGGCTGGGAAAGGTGCTGGAAGAGGTTCATGAAAAAATATACTCCGGGGAGATAGATGATAGGGAGAGCGCCCTGAAATTTGCCGAGAAGTTAGCTAGAGAAGATTGACTTTAACGAGTGTTATCTACTCAATCCTTCCACCACCGCCTACCGCCCTACTCTAGCATTTGAAGTTTTCTGGTAATCGTTCAGTAAAATCCTATCGGAGGCCGAGCAGGCACGGTTCCAGCACCTAGATCGCTATTGGAGTCGAAGTTGCTGTTTATTTACAGCGAATATTTAATTTGAAGGTTTTTATACCAGTCTGATGCTCCATAGCTATCTAGTCTGCTATGATAAACGAGGATGTAATTAAAGGGATCACCCCTCACACTTAAAGTAAACTACCAACTCATGAGGAGTGATCCCAATGAAAGTAGTTAAGTATAGCTCAATTCACGTTGATAGTGTAGACCAAAAGGAGATCGATTCCCAATTACGGGGAGATACGTTGATTATGGGCCTAGACGTGGCCAAAAAGAAAGAATACGCTGCCCTGGCAGACGAGACCGGAAAGGATATTTGTGTCCTGTACTGGGAACACCCCCGGAACTCCAGAAAGTTTGCCGACTTTATCGATAGATTGAAACCGTCCAGAGTACAGATGGTAATGGAACCGACCGGAACCTACGGGGATCCGTTGAGGCACCTAGCATACGAGAGGGACTGGGAGGTATGGAAGATGGCTCCCAAGCGGGTAGGGGACGCCAAAGAGATAGCGGACGGGGTACCGAGCATTCACGACTCCAAGGCCGCCCATATCCTGGTCTGGCTACACAAACAGGGGCTGACCGAACGCTGGGAGCCCAAAAGGGTAAGTCGCCGAAGGGTAAAGACCCTGATTCGCCAGCTAAGCCGCCTCCAGGAAAACTGGCAGAGACACTTGGGTTACCTGGAAGCGGGAATGGCCCGCTACTGGCCGGAGATAATCCAGGCCTGGGAGTTAAAGAGGGCCACCCTGTTGGGGATACTGATTAACTTCGGGGGCCCCCAAAAGATAGTAGAAAACGAAGAAGAAGTTCGGGCCTACATGAAGAAAAAGGGTGGTCCCTTCCTAAAGCAAAAACGGATAAATGAGGTAATAAAGGTGGCCCACAATAGCCTGGGTGTCTCCACCCTAAAGTCAGAACGGGTCAGCCTAAAGAACCTGGCCGAACATGCCGACAGGTTGAGACGGGACCGAAAGAAGTTTAAACAAAAGTTGGACCGGACCATCGAGCAACCGGAAGTGCGAAGAATTGGAGGGGAAGTAGGCTTGCCCACGGCGGCCCTCTTTTGGGACAAGCTAGGCTCCTTTAAGGATTATCATAAGGTAGATCAGCTGATCAAAGCATTCGGTCTAAACCTAAAGGAGAAAAGCAGCGGAACCTACAATAGTCCCCTACATATTACAAAGAGGGGACCTTCAGATGCCAGGGCATCTTTGTATCTGGCCACCTGCAGGAAGATAAATACCGATCCACACTTTCAGGCCTGGCATCGGGAAAAAGTAGCTAGAGACGGAGGAGAAGATAATGCCAACAAGAACGTAAGCGTGGTTGCCCTGATGAGAAAGTACGTTATGGGACTGTGGCACCTAGCCAGGGGGAAAGAGTTTGACTCTACCCTGTTGTTTGACACCGACAAGTTGAAGACACAAAAGTCCATGGTAGCGGCCAGTATGAACTAAGAACTAAACCGTTTAACCAAAAAAGAGGAGAAATCAATGAAGAAATGATCGACACCACGGCCTCGAGGGTGACTTCCACCAGCACTTTTGACCCTTTATTGAGGTCCGCAACTAGTCCTGAAGCACCCTCGAGAACCGGGTGAGGTAAAATGCCCTATGCAGCAGATTTGACACTGCTTCGACCAAA
>JAGXLB010000096.1 GCA_018334915.1 Candidatus Bipolaricaulota bacterium | reverse complement strand
CGAGAACCTGCTCGAATATCTTGGTGAGGAACAGACAGAAACAACGATAACGTACATAAATTCCCAGTCAGTAGAGTTAAACAATTCCCTTAGGAAAAGGTTCAACGTGGATTGTGTACCTATATACCTCAACAACCCTACTTTTAGAAAAACGGAAATACACGAAGAGGATGACGGAACCAAATGGTACAGAGATGAGTGGGGAGTTAAGTGGAAAAAACCGGCTTCCGGTATTTATTACGACGCCGTCGAACACCCTCTTTCCGGTAGCACGGCCGATGAGATCAAAAAGTTTGAGACTCCAGACCCCAGGGATCCTCGGAGAATAAAAGGTCTGGCGGAAAAAGCCAAAAACCTATACGAAAATACGGATTACTGTCTCGTGGTAAACGGTGCCCTGGGAGGAACGGTTTTCATGGCGGGTCAGTGGCTACTGGGCGTTGAAGAATTATTCAGAAAAGTCGTAACTGAACCGGAGACAGTAGAAGCACTGCTGAAAAAGGTTCTCAAGTTCCAGCTTAAACAGTGGGAAATGATATTAAGCGAAGTCGGGGAATATTGTCAGGTTGGAGTTATTGCGGATGATTTAGGGAGCCAGAACAATCCCCTGATCAATCCAGATATATACAGGGATCTAATAAAACCGTATCATAAAGAACTTTGTTCTTTTTTGAAGAACGAAGGTGACTTAAAAGTTGTTTATCATTCGGACGGCGCAATTCAGGAGTTCATACCTGACCTGATAGATATCGGCGTAGACGCCTGGAACCCGATACAGGTCTCCGCGGGGAATCTGGACGATACTGCCGGGTTGAACAGAGAATATGGCGAGAAAATAGCTTTCTGGGGTGGTGGATGCAATAAGTCCACCCTTTGCAACGGTAAACCAGAAGACGTGCGAAAAGAAGTCAGGGGAAAAATAGAAGATCTAGCCCCCGGAGGAGGTTTTATCGCCTCGTCCATACATAATATACAGAAAGACGTCCCAGCGGAAAATATCGAGGCATTTTACAAATCCCTCTACGAGTTCGGAAATAAGGTTTACTAGGAAAATTTCAAAAATTTTTCCAATTTCAAGATATAATATGCCGCCTGAGTGTTAAGTCAAATTAACCCAGGCGGTTTGAGTTTTTGGTAGTGGTTGTGCGGTTAACGGTAACGACCGACCTTACCAGTTTTTATGATATTCACATCTACCCGACAGCTTTTTCAACTATCTAGCCTGTTTTGTTCTATCAAATTCTCACTCATTAAATAGTAGAAAATTTGATTTCCTTGCTTCGTCATCCGAGTAAAATAATTTCTTTATCTTGCCTGTTATACTTGAGCAATGGCCATCAACTTTCGCTCGTCAAAAGCCTCCCACTTCTCGGTAACCTTCCAGTTATCGTTAACCTTCTTAATCGTCCTATTTGCTATTCCGGTGAATTTGACTAATTGATTCGTCGGTGGGCCGTACTTACTGTGCCCCGAGTTCTTGCCAATAATTGTATACGGTAACGACGTTTTAAAACTATTAGAACCAACTTGAACAACCAACAAATCTTCTATAATCATTTTTAAACTTGGAAAAGCCGACAGCCTTTCCAGTACATCCTGTCTTAGCTCTTCTAACCCCCGCAACTCCCTTCCCGAGGCCGCGTGAAAGATAAGGTCTTCAGAATAGTAATTTTCCAATTTACCGATCGTTTTGCCGTTCCAGATCTTTTCAATCAATTCCAATAAAAAATCGCCTGGAGAAAATCCTTTTCTGTCTCCAATTTCATCTATTATTTTTTCGTTTTCCTTCTGGATTTCACTATCAGATGGAACTTGCAAATTGTTTCCCGTTTTTTCTTTAACACCTTCCGGGTCTAATTCAATTTGGTCTACCGGATATGGTTTATCCGACCCCGGAGTGCAGGCGCGAGTGATGGCAAATTGGTCGTCTTCCGCTCTTTCTTCAGTATATTTCCATTTTCCCTTAACCTTCTCCACCTTACAGTTGGCTATACCACTTAACCGGAGTCCTTTTCCCGTAGGTTCACCGTACTTGCTTTTTCCCGTATTGGTCCCGGTCACAGTAAAGCAGTGAGACGTCCTATAACCGGTTTCGTCATCGCCGACCCAGAAAAGGTCGTCGACAAAAACTTTAGTGTCCGGAAAGGCTGCTGTTCTTTCAAAGACGTAATCAAACAACTGATCCAGGTCGTTGAATTCTCGCCCCTCGGCCCCGTAACTGACGAATTCATCGGCAAAATAGTCGTAGATTTTATCGAAGTTTTGCTCGTCCCAAATTTCATTGGTGGTGTTTATTACGAACTTCTTTATGTCAAAATCCCCGTCTTCGTCCTGGAAAGAATCGTCAGAGACATGCAAACCCGCGTTATCTCGCTCTGTCACGCTCATGTTACCCCCTCAAACCTGTAATTTCTGATTTAATCCACTTCTCTATCTCCCGAACATACTTCTTTCATAGCTTCCGTGTCGTACTGAGACCATTCTTCGACATACTGCCATTTACCATTTACCTTCTGCACCAGGCAATTTGCTATGCCGAGATTATTTGCTTCCGTTAGTTGCTTGTTGGTAGGGGGTCCGTAAATGCTTGGTCTGGTGTTAGTGCCGACCATCGACCACGGCATGGAGGTTCGGTAACCTTCCCGTTTATCCCCTGACCACAATACGTCGCGAACATGTATTTCTATATCCGGGAATGCCGATTGCCAGGTTAATGTGTCCTCTACTATCTCCTGAGCCCCCTCAATGTCTTTGCCGGCGCCGGCATGAATTACAGCGTCCTCGTGATAATACTCGTATATCATCCCTACCAGCTTTTCGTCCCAGATCTGCTTTGTGGTTTCTTTTATCCAGTGTTCGACGTCTAATTCACCGTCTTCGTTCTTTCTCACGGCCTGGTCTCTCAAATGCTTAACTGATAAAGTCATAAAAACACCCTTTTGGTTTTGCAAAACCATCTTCCGTTCTTTTCTTTGGCGAATGACTCACTGCTAGAAGCAAATTTATCTTCACCGGTTATCTCTGATCTCATCTTCGGATAACTGCGATACAAATTGATATTCCCTAGTACAGAAGTTTCCCTTGTTAAGACGTTCGAATATGTCTATTCCATACTGCAAAAGGAAATCAATAATGTCCAGATGCAGCCAATTCTCAACCAATTTATCCCCCTCTCTGCGCCAGACGTCCATGGCTCGTGTGAGAACGGGCTCTTCAAGGGCGGGAAGCCCCAAATAGTTAGTAGCTGCATGTGTCCCTTTTATCGGCCCGGTTGAGCAGCAGTATTTACCTTCGGCAAAACGAGCCTCATGCATGCCACCCCTCAAATCGGGAAAGGATTCCTGAAATGGACCCTGAATATATTTTGTAAAGTTATCCACCCCGCGGGTCTGACCCCAGCTATGCGGCGCATAGTACATAAAGTCTTCATGAAAATAGTTTTCCATTCCCATACCTTCAAGTCCCTCGTCCTCGTAGGAATGTATCCCTTTAAAAATCATATCTTCGACAATTTTGAGTGTTTTTTGTGACTCCTCGCTATCGAATTCCCCTAACTGTATTCCGTCCTGAGTGGATGGGGCAGGCATAGTTATCTCTTGTGAACCGGAAGGATATATCCTGAAGCCAGCCTGACGCATCAAATCAAGTAAATCCATAACAACGATCGTCTCCGCAATTTTCCCGTCCACCATTCTGTAGAATTCTCCGTACCTGATCCAAACTGCACGCTTGGTGGCCGGAATACCAAGAAAATCCCTTTCAAAAGTCGCTACATAGGTACCCGATGAATGGACCCAGCCCGATTCCGTATCGTCACCGAAATAATAAGAAATTCTTTCCTTATCGGTATCGTTCACCGTCTCTTCCCACTCTCTCCACTCTTCCCTGTCCGCACCTCTACATTTACCCCCGAACAGGATATAATCGTTTTTCTGGGCATCGGGAAACGAGTTTAAAAAAGGTTTCCAGAAATTATTTATCAGTTCCTTCCGGCCTTTTAGAGTTTTAAATGGATGTGGTCCATGCCAGACAGTGTCTTGATGGTAGTACTTTTTAATTATTTCGTCGATGCTATCCACAGTAGCGTCATAAATGCTCTTTCCCAGGTTATAAATATTCTTTTTGTTCTTAACCTTTGTTTTCGTCATTTTATCTCCTTAGAAGTTGAAGAAACGTTCGTCTCAAAATACCTTCCTTCTTTTAAACGCTCGAATATATCGACATTTATCTGTAAAAGCAGATCAATCATATCGATTAAAACCCAGTTCTCAGCTAGCAGGTCGTCCTCCCTTCTCCAGAAATCCATCAAATGAAGATTCACCTCTTCACCAGTTGCAGGGAGACCCAACCAACCGTCTCCGTCGTGACTCGTGTTGAAACTAGACCAGCTTGCCAGGCCACCATAATTACCCTCAGCAAAGCGAGCCACTGAATTGCTTCTTTCAACATTTCTTTCGGGAAAAGCTTTTAACAAAAAACTCTGAACGTATTCCTGAAAGTCACTAATTCCTCTCGTAGTACCTATACCGCAAGGACCGTACCACATCATGTCTTCGTGCCAGTAGCGCTCCATTCCCATGTTTTCCAGCCCCTTTTCTTCGTAGCTGGCCAATCCTTCATACAGCATATCCTCGACTAGCCTTAACGTCTTCTCCGTTTCCCCCTCATCTCTTTCTATCAGAATCACTCCGTCCCGAGTAGCAGGTCCGGGAGATATTACTTCCGGTGCGGAGGATAAAAAAAACAGACAACCTGCCTGACGCATCAAGTCCAGTAAATCCAAAATAATTCTCGTCTCCACTATCATACCGTCTACAAGTCTATTGAACTCGCCAAACCTCACCCAGGCAGTACGACCCGTGGCAGGTATGTCAAGCCAGTCGTTTTCAAAAGTACCGACGAAATGACCGGTTTCGCATACCCATTCCTCGCCGTCGTAACTTCCGCCAAAGAGGATATAGTCGTTTTTCTGGGCATCGGGAAACCCATTTAAAAACGGTTTCCAGAATCTATTTACTATGTTTCGCCTTCCCTCCAGAGAGTAAAAAGGTTTGGGGCCATATAATTCTGCACTTTTTGCGTAATAATCTTTTGCTACTTTTTCAATATTTTTCGCCTGTACAGATCTGAACTTATTAGAAAATTCATATAATTTCTTTTTATTGTTACAATTGTTATCCATCTAAGCCTCCCCTTTCGAAGCTTTTAAGTTCTCAAAAACCGTGGAGCTTTTTACACCTATATTTACTCCTTGACGGCTCCAGCGGCCAGCCCCTTTACTATGTATTTCTGGAAAAACAGAATCAATGCGACTATTGGTAAAGCAATTGACACTCCACCTGCTGCTGCCTGTGTCCACCCTTGGACACTGGAAACGCCGAATTGAGCGATAGCAACGGTCATAGTTACGGATCTATCCGCACTGAGTGAAACAGGGATAAGATAATTGTTATAAGCAAGTAAAAAAGTAAAGATTCCTGAGGTTATAATAGCGGGCCCCATAAGGGGGATTATAACACGGACAAAAGCTCCAAACCGAGAACAACCGTCAATCATTGCGGATTCTTCGAGTGACTCGGGAATATTCATAAAAAAACTTCTCAACATCCAGATAGTAAAGGGCTGGTTGACGGCGACAAAAACCAAAATAAGCAGGATTTTCGTATCATACAATCCTATTATTCTAGACATTTGATAAAAAGGGATGACGAACAAAATCCTTGGAAATGCCCTAAAAATGAAAGCAAGAAACAACAAGACGAATCCTAATTTCTTTGAATACCGAGAGAGAGCGTATCCTGCGGGCAACCCAACTGCCAAAGAAATTACCACGCTGCTGCCCACTACTATTATTGTGTTGAGTAAATACCGGGGGAATTCTCCTCCAGCAAACCAGAGTTGATGGTAGGCCTTTAGCGTGGGTTGAAAAATCCATTGAGGTGGCATTGCAAAAACCGCTTTTAAAGGCTTTATAGAAGTTAAAACAGTCCAGAGAAAAGGGAAAGCACTGACTACTAGCCATATTAACAACCCACCGTAAACGATTATGTTCCTCCAGCTTAGGGAACCTGCGATTCTGGCTACTTTCTTCATTGATAACACCCAATTAGATATTTTGCTGTTCTAGATAAGTTTTATGGATAAAAGGCCCCAATAAGAGAAAGGTAAAGGCAAGAGTTACGACACTTATAGCACTTCCCATTCCAATGCTCAAATTACCAAAGGCAATTTGATAGTTATAGTAAGCCAAGGTCTCGGTAGTGTTCCCAGGGCCGCCGGCAGTCATTACCGCTACGTTATCGAATATTCGGAAGATGTCCTGAATCAAAATCATCCCCACAAAGATAATGAGCGGTTTTAAATAAGGGATAATAACGTAGTAAACTCTTTGAAGATAACTAGCTCCATCCACCCGAGCTGCTTCCAGAAAATGTTGGGGCATCGCCTGTAAAGCGGCGTAGAAAACAAGCACTACGAAAGGCATCATCCACCAAACGGTATGCATAGATAGGAGAGCTCTTGCCGGCCACTTTGAGGCAAACCAGTTTATATTGATACCGATCTGACTCAGCAGATAATCGACATAGCCCCAGTTATTCCTAAACAACCAGCCAAATACCATAGTTGTTACTACAGGTGGCACCGTGTAAGGCAACAAATAGCCTGCTATAAAAAAACCTTCCCCTTTTCTCGCTTCATAAAGTAATATAGCAATAGTCAAGCCAAGAACGATACTTACCGTACCCGAGACTAAAACAAGGATTAAAGTAAAAGATAGCCCTCCCCAGAAACGGGAACTACTTAAGATATAGAGATAATTCTCAAACCCGACAAAATTCCCCCCTGCACTACTAGCCGGCCCACCGTATGTAAAATTACGAAAACTTAAATATATGGAAAAGAATAACGGAAAAACCATTAGAGCTAGCATAATCAGAAAACTCGGGGCCACGTAAGCAAGAAACTCTGATCTCTTCATTTCCATAAAAAATTCCCCCATATAAGCTTTCAAAGAAAAAGGAGGATGGTGGTTAACAATACAACCACCATCCTCAAATTTAGTCTCTCTAGGATCAGATATTTAAGAAAGATAGCCTTTCTGTTTTAGGTCCCTGCGAACTTCTTTCTCCGCTTTTTCCAGAGCTTTTTCTATAGATAGTTGTCCTGCCAAAGCTTGAGAAACGTAGTTAGCCACTACACCTCTTTCCGCAGTGAAGTATGGTACCTTAGGGTAAGGAATGGCGCCCTGTTCGACAGTTTTTAAGGTGGCCTTATAATAAGGGTACTTATCCTGAATTTCAGGATCACCTAGTATTGACCTTCGCGATACTATCGTCTCATCCGCGTATTTCATTTGATTTTCTTTGGTCGTAGATTTGGCGACTAATTTAAAGACCCTTTCTTTGTCTATTTTGTTTGACAAGTTCTTGGGTATAACGAACATATCTTGAGTCCAGTTAGCTAAGGGCGGACCTTCTTCCGTGACTGAAATTGCTGGAGCAGGAACGATCTTATCGGGGTATTGTGAAACGGACGGATCAGCCATATCTGCGTAATAGCTCGTCCAGGTGTAAGCCATCGGTACTATGCCCTGTGACATCGCCGTAACGACGTCTTTACCGCTATAATTAGAAGGAGGCATATACTTTTGCAGTCTTTCTAATAGCTTGACCGCCTTTACTCCCGCTTCACTATTAAATGCCGGCTGATTGTCTTCCGTAAACCACCTACCCCCATAAGCCATCAAGGCTCCATGGAAATGTGAAGTTAAATAACCCTTTTTGAGTCCCATTGCGAGCTGGTACTGAAAATTACTTTTCTTCTTTAGAGTTTTCAGAACCTCGAATAATTGATCAACTGTTTCCGGTGGTTTTAGTCCATACTTTTCGAATATATCCTTCCGGTAAAAGAGATGGGTGGTGAATTGCTGGAAAGGAAAGCCGTAAATCTTACCGTCAAATGTAACCGCATCCCACATTGCCTGAGAGATATCATCTAGGTCATACTCTTCTTTGTATTTTTCTACGTAATCCCCCAGAGGTGTCAGCCAGTCATTTTGAGTGTAACTAGGCATAAACCCGTTATATGCCTGAAATAACTCATAAGGACTGTTACTCCCGGAAGAAAGTATAGTTTTTGCCTCTGTTTCCAGTTTGCTAAAATTAACGCTCTTTGTATGAACGTCCAGAGGTGGTTCCATCTGCTTCCCTTCTTTTTTCATTATCTTATTTAATACAGCTATTCCACCCTGTCTTAGGTCGAGCACGTTCACTTTAAACCCTTCTTCGTGCTCCTCTGCTTTAACGGCAATGGTAGGGGAAAAGCTAAATATTACTCCGATGGATAGGACTAGAAGTAGAGTCAAAGAAATAAAATTTTTGGAAGACATAAACTATTTCCTCCTGTTAATAGTATTTAATGGTTAGTGACATAATAAAATCTCTCTATGCAAATTTATTTAGCTTAGGGTGAGCTCGCCCGATTTTATATATAAATGTAGTGAATCCGCACTTTCTTGTTAAAGATTGAAATTACCCAGAAGAATTCCATTTTCGAACTTTCAGTTTACCTTCTCAAGTCTATTGTGTTGTTCCACATATACTGGTTGGCTCAAAAGGAGTTTGGTATCGCCTCTAATCGCTTCGTGAAAATTTAGTAAATTGGATTAAATTATCTCCTTGTAATTATAATAAAAAGGCGTTAGATTCTTTTGTTTTGTTAACCACCTCACTTGCTTTATTTAATAACTTCCTTAAGGCAAATATTTTTAATCCTTATCAATATAGGTTTATTTTGTAAAAAAACCGAGCACAATTCTATAGTGATTTTTGTGATTTTTTTTAAAATATTTACTATTTAATCGGATCGAAATAATGAAAATAATATTTCTTTAGTTTCCAACCTTTTCCTTGATAACGTTGCCCAGGTTATGCCCCATACCCTCTTCAAATAGCTCTTCTGCGTCCTCGAGCCAGGTAAATCTTGGGTCCGATTTCATCCTATAGGTCTTAGTCTCCCCTGCCAGTCCGAATAGAAGATACATTCTGGATCCCGGGACTGCCTGTTGGGTGTGGTAGCCGTCGGAAATGGCGACCGCAATATCATCGTCGTCAATTGCATGACTCTCGTACCAATCCTCTTCGTAATCATAGATATGCAGGAACCCAAGCTTCCCGTCGGGCCCGTCCAGCTGATAGGTGAAAATTTCGTCCAAAGGGTACTCTTCTTCGTTATCGTAGTCGTGTTTGTGAGCCGGCCAGCCAATCCAAGTTCCCGGATTGGAAACGGTTTCGCCGACAATGAGCCTTTCGGTTATATCGGATTCCGGTCCGAATATCACGCGAATATGTCTCCGCCAGTTTTTCACTCCGCTGCTTACCTGATTGATTTCTTGCGGCGTAGCAATGTAAGCAGGCCCCCCTTTATCGGCGGGGGCTGAGAAGATTCTTGCTTTCATTCCCTGCTTAGATTTGAGGGTAAATTTACTGTAACCGGGCACGTAAAGAGCCGTCGGCTTTTGGTCGAATACACTCGTTCTTACTGCTTTCGTTTCGGCTAAATCTTGTCCTTTTTCACTATCTACTGAAACCTCCATGTCTCCTTCCTGCAACACGATTGCCAGTTCTTTGTCCTTTACTTCACTATTAAAGTCCCCCCCACCGTCCAAAACTAATCTATCAAAACCC
>JAGXLB010000095.1 GCA_018334915.1 Candidatus Bipolaricaulota bacterium | reverse complement strand
AGAGCTTCGGCGTAGCTATATGAGCGCCGAAGAAATCTGAGGGGAACAGGATTCCTTCCTCCTGAAAATAAGTGAAGGTGGTCTCGGGCCAGTGTAGCCAGGGAGCGTCTATGAATTCGATTGTTTTCCCGAAAAACCATGTCGATTGCGCTCTGAGATACCTCGCTGGCGGTCTCCGTTATCTCCTCGATCGGCGGTTTTCCCTCCCAGGAATCCCTGTCGAGCAGGCCCAGCAGGTCCTTTATTTTCTCCCTGGTCTCGTCGTGCTTCCGCCAGAGAACTTCAGGAACTGAAGTGATCCCGCGACGTTCTATATAAGGGAACAACAACATTTCCTCGCGAATATAATGAGTCCGACCTATTTTATTTAGCTTGCCGGTAAACTGGGCAAGCTCGCCGAAAGCTTTACCACCTTTCTTTCCCCCCTTCACGTCCTTTACTCTGAGCCCGAGCTTTTCGGCGTCCTTCGTTATCTCCTCGTTTTCCAGGTAGAGGCTCTTGAGCGGGTGTCCTTCGCTAAGCCCTTCTAGGTCAAATTTATCCTGGACCGATTCGCGGAACAGCTCGACGTGGATATCGCACATGCTGGCTATCTCTTCGGCGTCCACGCCCTCTTCCATCATCTCCTGCTCCATCATAGGAATTTCCAGAGGGGAAATTTCCCTCAGCAGATCTTTGAATTCTTCCTTTAATTCCCCTATCTCGCCCCTCTCGTTAATTTCCCGGAGCAGTTCTTTTAACCTTTCTTTCTTCGGTTTCTCGTTTTGGTTCATGGTCTTTACCTCCTCCTGGTTTCTGACAAGCGTTAATCCGGTCATGAATAATATTACGGAGCTGTCTTGAACTCACTTAGTTTATACTGTAGATTTAATTACATGTCAACGCTATTTATTAGCTAAACTATTCAAGGTGATAAAAATCTTTACGGACAGAGATGAATTAACAGAAGAACCGGCCAAAATCTCTCTCCTATTATACAGAATTTCCCAGGGCATTAATAAGCTAATCAGAGACAAAGGAAAGGATAACGATATTTCTTCCACTCAGATTCAGACGCTCATCTTTCTATCCGGAGCCCACAACCGGAACAAGAACGTCGGCTCAATAGCCCGAAGGTTACAGATCGCCCAACCGACGGCCTCAAGATTGGTCGACTCGTTGGTCAAAAAGGGTGTAATAAAGAGAGAAAGGAGTGAGACCGACAGGAGAAAGGTAAAGCTGGAATTAACTGAAAAGGGGAAGTCACTAACTAACGAGGTAACCCAGATCAGCGATATTCTGCAGGATATCGTCCGGGGTTTAGGGGAGGATCGTCAAAACGAGTTGAGTCAGAATCTCGTCGAAATCGCCGGAGACTTACAAAGCCAGGGTCACCTTAGCACAGCTTTGACCTGTCAGTATTGTCGGTTTTTTGAACAGAATGGAGGAAATTCCGACCATCGCCCTCATCACTGCCAGTTAACCGGCGAAGATCTGACCCAGGATGAAAGCTGTACGGAGTGGGTCCACAGAGAAAGCGAGATTAATCTGATGGAGTGAGCAATCTTAGATGTATAACTTAAACAATAGGAGGAAGTTTTTCTCATGAATATGTTCTGTTATCAGTGCCAGGAAGCTGCCGGCAACGAAGGGTGTACCGTTAAGGGAGTCTGTGGTAAGGAACCAGAGACGGCCAACCTTCAGGATTTATTGATCTGGCTCCTTAAAGGAATTTCCTACTACGCGGAAAAAGCTAAAGAAGAAGGAGTTACGGACGAAGAAACAACTGTTTTTGTAACGGAAAGCCTTTTCTCAACGGTCACGAATGTAAACTTCGACGACGAATGGTTTGAGCACAGGATAAGTCAAGCACTCGAAATCAGGGACAATATCCGAAGAAAATACGAATCAGAAAATGGCGAATTGGACGAAGCAGAGCTTCCAGATGCAGCAACATGGAAATCCCACAGCGTCGAGGAGTTTTACGAGAAGTCCAGAGAAGTCGGAGTAAAGTCTACTGAGGACAAGAATATTCGCTCCTTAAGGGAACTCCTGATTTATGGAATTAAGGGCATAGCAGCTTACGCGGACCACGCTTACATTCTGGATGAAACCAAAGAAGAAATATTTGACTTCATCCAAAAAGGATTAGCCGCAACCCTGGACGATAGCCTGGGAGTCGATGATTTAGTTAATCTAGTTGTAGAATCGGGAAAGGTTGCCGTAGAAACCATGAAGACTCTGGACAAAGCTAATACGGGAACTTACGGCGACCCGGAACCTACGGATGTCAACATTGGCGTAAGAGATAATCCGGGCATATTGATTAGCGGTCACGATCTGAAAGACATGGAAGAGCTTCTGGAACAGACCAAAGGTGAAGACGTGGACGTCTATACGCACGGCGAGATGATGCCGGCAAACGCCTATCCTGCATTTAAAAAATACGACCACTTCGTCGGCAACTACGGGAATTCCTGGTGGAAGCAAAACGAAGAGTTCGAAAAATTTAACGGACCAGTACTCATGACTACCAACTGTCTCGTACCTCCCGAAGACTCTTATAAAGAAAGAGTTTACACGACTGGAGTCGTCAGCTTTCCCGGACTCACCCATATAGAGGACAGGAAAAACGGCGGCCAGAAGGATTTCTGGGAAATAATCGATCACGCAAAAGATACAGAACCACCCCAGGAACTGGAAACTGGCTCCATACCCGGTGGCTTCGCTCACGACGCCGTCCTGAGCAGGGCTAACGATATTATCGAGGGAATTCAAGCAGGAGACATCAGAGGTTTTGTCGTCATGGCCGGCTGCGACGGAAGGCACGCTTCCAGAGATTATTATAAAGACGTTGCCAGAGAGTTACCTGATGACACAATTATTCTGACCGCCGGCTGTGCAAAATTCCGCTATAACAAGCTCGATCTCGGTACTATAAAAGGAATACCGCGAATCCTGGACGCCGGACAGTGCAACGACTCCTATTCTTTGATAAAGATCGCGAAAGAACTCCGGAAGGCAACCGGCGCCGAAGACATAAATGAACTGCCGATCTCCTACGACATCGCCTGGTACGAGCAGAAAGCAGTCACCGTACTACTGGCTTTGTTGAGCCAGGGTGTAGAGGGAATCCGGCTCGGCCCGACGCTTCCCGCGTTCGTTTCGGAAGACGTCCTGGACGTAATGGTCGACAAATTTAACCTTAAACCGATCGGTTCTGTAGAAGACGACGTAGAGGCAATACTTGAAGAACTGAGATAAATAAAATGAAGACTATTCCAAAGCTAACGGGAAGGTAAATACGACCCAAATTAAGCGACTCTTCCCGGGGGTTGGAAATCATATTTGGACTAGGGACCAATTTTTCAAGCAAGAGTTGGTCCAGCACCCAGATGAGAAATGTAACCTGGAAATATAATCCACGATTAAACGGATCAGGCAGCCTTACCGGAGGGAAGTCAAAGACCTTGAGGTAGGTTCCGGAGCTCATCTGGGTGCTGGTTGAAAGTTACCGGAGAGCGACTTGATTTGCCACTTTAGATATCACCCAATTGGTGAAGATAAATAAGTTTCTCAAATAGTAGGGATATTTCCTTATAAACTGAGTTAGGAGTTGGTCTTAAGGGAGAGAATCGCACGACTTAGGTACGAGTTTGCGGAAGTCGTCTTACACTCAGTTCTTTCACCACTATTGGAAAGCGAGATGTAGGTCATAAGAAATAACCACATTTTCTAGTTCTAGCCTCCTACCCCTTACCTGGCTGCCGGGATTACCTCTACTACTAAGATTTTAAGGTTAAATCAGGTGCCAGGTAAGGGCCAGGGGACAGTTAAGTACTGAACAGCGAATTACGACGATGGGGAAAGAACTGAGTTATACTTAGTCTCGAATAACTGACTCCCGCATGCGGCCATCCCAACTCAAATACGAGAAAGTTCTATTGAACAGGGAAGTTACGAGTTTCAGTTTAACTAAGACGGAAACTAGTTATTCTAATTAAGTGCTCCCGAACTTATTATAATGTACCAGATCGTCGAGCCGTGCCCGGTCTACCTCTCTTTCCTGAGCGGGTTTTCCCAGCGGTAAAAGATAAGCCAGTCTTATCTCCTGTGGAAGTCCAAGCATCCTCCTAGCTTCTGCCTCCACGGAATTTTCCCTGTTTTCAAGATCATACACGTCAAGCCAGTAGGACCCGAGGCCAAGACTATGAGCTGCCAGGGCCATGTTATGAGCGGCCCCTGCTCCTTCCTCGATAAAGTGACTCGTACCACAACCAGTAATGGCGATAGCTATGGTTATAGGGGCGTTCTTGATTCCTGCCGTGAAACTTGTTAAACGTTTCGTAAGTTCGTAGAGCTTTTTTTTCATTTCTTGATCGTCGACCACTATAAACTGTCTCGGTTCGCAGTTTCCGTAACTTTCCGCCCAGCTACCAGCCCGTAAAACCGCCTCGATTTGCTCGTCTTCAAGTGGTTCATCTTTAAACTTGAATATCATTCTCCTGTTGCGAATTGTCTCCAGGACCTCGTTGTCAATCATATTTCCCTCCCTGAGTTTTCGGGTTTAATACTACCTACTCTCCCAGGAATTATAATATATCATATTAAAAGTTTATTAAAGTAGTTAAGTGGCAAATGGTCCATTTAGCTCTGTAAAACTGTAACTTCAAAAGCTCCGACCCAAGGGGCGGGGATTATAGAAAATCTCTTTTAAGTAGTTTTTTCGGTCTTTTACAGAACGAGACCCAGCAGTCAGCTTATGCGTCGCCAGGGCAAGCCCTGGGGGTTCTCAGCTAGTGTTGGTAAGCTGACTGGATGCTATCGAATCAATTTCCTGGCAGCTTCGGAAAAACTAAACCCTGAAACCGGATTCAACCGTTTCCAGATGGGAATCATGAAAGCTTGAGCACCAATAAAAATTGATTTAATATGAGGACAGGTTAATCGGTAAGTTCGATTATCCAGGTTAAACAAGAAATATATGAGCCGGTTCTTGAGGATTTTGTCAGCTCGATATAAATTTCAACGGTAAAATTGAGAGCTTGAACCGGTAATTTAAGAAATTGATTTAAGAACTATTGATTTCGGTTGGGTTGGTTTTTCATTTCTACCTAAGTCGTAAAAGGGAGTCAAGATGAAATTAAAACTGCTGAGAGTTGATCTGAGTTCTCGGAAGTGGAACTCCGAGGAACTGGGTGTGGATTTTATCGAGAAATTTATCGGAGGGAGGGGCCTAGCAGCCAAACTAATCTGGGACGAGATACCTGAAGGTGTAGATCCTTTTAGCTCCAGAAACAAACTGGTCATCGCCGGCGGGCCACTCTCGGGCCTACCAATTCCTTCAGCTGGTAAGTTGGTTATTGCTTCTAAAAGCCCCAGTACGCTTGGCTACGGAGACGGCAACATAGGTAGCAGGGCGAGCGTGCAGTTAAAAAAAGCTGGCTACGATGCGGTGATTTTCGAAGGAAGTTCTGGTAATCCCGTTCACGTCCATGTCAGCAATGATGGCGCGAAGTTTTTGGATGCGGACGAGTTGTGGGGTAAGAATACATTCGAAAAAGAAGATTTGCTGACAGAGAAAGTTGGAGAAAAATCGGGTGCACTGGTAATTGGTCCCGGTGGTGAGAACCTGGTTCGCTACGCCACGATAATGTCTCAAAAGGGCAGAGCCGGTGGGAGAACCGGCATGGGCGCCATAATGGGATCTAAAAAGTTGGCCGCGGTAACTTTTCAGGGGGATGGAAACGTCCGTGTTCACGATCAAGCCAGACTCTCTTCGCTGGCAAAAGAAGCCTACCAGGAGATTAAAAATAGCGAAGATTACGACTTCTGGACCAGGCAGGGAACGATGCTGGCAGTAAGACTGACAAATCAAAATTCAGCCTTACCCACCAGGAACTTCAGCGAAGGGGTGTTCGAGAGTGCCGACGCTATCGACGGTTATTCAATGGAAAAAATGAAAGTGAATCGACGGGGTTGTCCTGCCTGTAACATGCAATGTGGCAACATTGTACATGACGTGGATGGACGGGAGGCCGAGTTGGACTACGAAAATATTGCCATGCTCGGTCCAAATCTCGGTATCGGAGATTTAAAATCCGCGGCCGCCCTTAACCGCTTATGTGATGAAGGTGGAATAGATACAATCTCAACTGGAAGTTCGGTCGGGTTTGCAATGGAGGCGGCCGAAAAAGATATAATCGATAGCGATATTTGTTTTGGTTCCTACGAAGACGCGAAAAAGACCGTTCAGGGTATTATCGAGCGAAACGGGCTGGGAGACCAGCTTGCCGAAGGGGTTAAGCGTACTGCCGATGTGTGGGGTCAAGGTTCCGGTGACTGGGCAATGCACGTCAAAAACCTTGAAATTAGCGCCTATAATTGCCACACGTTTCCGGGGATGGCACTGGCATTTGGAACTTCTCCTATCGGGGCCCATCACAAAGATTGCTGGGTTATTGCCTGGGAAATCGAACATGGGCGAGAGGACTATAGCAAAGAGAAAATTCAAGAGATCTTATCCCATCAAAGAAAAAGAGGCGGGGCTTTTGAATGCTTTACGACCTGTCGTTTACCCTGGATAGAGGTCGGATTCGATCTCGAATGGTACGAAGAATTCTTTGAGGCCGCTACCGGTATATCGCTTACCTGGGAAGATTTCGACGAAGTTGGCGATCGAATATATTCATTAATTAGATCAATATTCGTCCGGGAGTTCGGTGAGCAATGGAACAAAGAAATGGACCTCCCCCCTGAGCGCTGGTTCAACGAACCGCTATCAAAAGGAGAACATAAGGGTAAATCCTTAGACAGGGAGAAATACCTGGACTTTCTCGAAAAATATTACGAATCCAGGGGATGGAACAACGACGGAATTCCCACGGAAAAGACCTTAAAAGAGCAAGGGCTGGATTTTGTTTTACCTGAGATAGAAAGAGAACTTCACCGTTAGAGATAGATCCTCTGAAGGCTGAGGTGATCAAATTCCATATTTCAGAGTCGTCTTAGGAGATAGTTGGCAACAAAATTATTCGAAAATTCAAAATCTTAACCGGTCTTCATTTCTTCATTGGAAGTTTCGGCAGGGAGTGTCTATATGAGTTCTAAATTTTTGGATGGTTCCAGATTAATCGTTGAAGGTGCTTTCCAGGCCGGTGCTGAAGTTTATTCTGGATATCCAATAACGCCCGCAAATCGGATTTACTTTAACGCAGTCCGGAAGGCCCCAATGGTGCTAAAAGCCCCGGATGAAATTACTGCCCTCCAATGGGCAAGTGGTTTATCAGCATCCGGTCGAATTCCGTTGA
This sequence comes from Candidatus Bipolaricaulota bacterium, assembly GCA_018334915.1. Classification (GTDB taxonomy): domain Bacteria; phylum Bipolaricaulota; class Bipolaricaulia; order M55B111; family M55B111; genus JAGXLP01. The sequence goes on along the minus strand of JAGXLB010000095.1, from coordinate 2,417 downwards.
CCGCCACATCAGGTCCGGGTTTCGCCCTGATGGTGGAGACTGTTAGCATGGCCTTTATGATGGAATTGCCCGTGGTTATTGGCATCGCCCAGCGTCTCGGTCCGTCAACGGGTTCCGCCACAACTGGGGCTCAAGGAGATATTGGTATGCTAAACCGGTTGACATCCGGCGGCTATAATTTTCCGGTCCTTTGTCCTTCAAACTTGACGGATTGTTTTGAGTTAGCTGCTACCAGCATTCATTTAGCCCTTAACCTGCGGACTCCTGCAGTCCTTTTAACTTCAAAGGAAATGATTCAGACTGAAAGAAGCTTCGATACAAGCAACTTACCTCCAGTTGACCAAGTCGAGAGAAATTACTTTACGGGCACGGATTACCATCCTTATTCTGCCGACGAAACGATGGTTCCCGAATTCGTCCCGCTGGGAAGTGATAGATACAAGGTTCGTCTTACCGCCTCTACTCACGATGAAGATGGATTTCTCCAGAAAGCCAATGAGTCCTCGATGGCAAACACGACCCGGTTAAATAATAAGATTGCAGAGCGTATAGATGAATTCTCTTACTTCGACTACAAAAGCTCGGAGGAAGCTGATATTCTCGTAGTTTCATATGGAATTACTAGTTACGCCGCAAGAGAAGCTATAGCTGAACTTCGCTCTCAAGGGCGCTCCGTATCTCTATTAATAATCAAGACCCTTCTTCCTGTGCCCTCTGAAGTTAAGGAGATAATAACCAGGCACGACAGAGTGATTGTTGCCGAAGAAAACCTTAGTGGCCTATACAGGGAAATATTATTTGGGGAAATGAAACCAAATGGGGTAACAGGAGTGAACGCCATCGGGCGAATGGTCTCTCCGGATGACATAATTCAAGAGGTGAATCAGCATGGCTTTTCAGATTGACAAGTCGCTTCCCTATTGTCCGGGATGTGGCCATCACCAGATCGCTCGGTCTACCGCTGAAGCATTTGAAAAGCTCGGCTGGAATGAAAAAGACGTAATTTTAGTTACTGATATTGGCTGCGTCGGGCTGGCTGACAGATACTTCTCCTGTCACACGATCCATGGCTTGCACGGTAGGTCAGTGCCACTTGCTGAAGGTATCAGGTTTGGTTCACCGGACACAGAAAAACATATTGTAGTGTTTATTGGGGATGGAGGGGCAACTATAGGCTTGCAACATTTGTTAGAGGCCGCCAGGTTGAATGTAGAAATTTCGGTAGTAGTTTTCAATAACATGCTTTACGGGATGACGGGAGGTCAGTCCAGCGGTTTTACCCCCGAGGATTATAAAACTACTACGGAGCCCGAAGGGTCTAATACTGAGAACTACGATTTACCTGAGTTAACTCACGACTCCGGGGCCTCATATTCCTGTCGGATAACTACTGGTGCCGGAGAGGACCTCACTGAGACAATGGCCGAAGCTTTTTCTGAACCAGGTTTTAGCTTAATTGAGGTAATAGAGAGTTGTTACAGCTACGGTCATAAATATAATCCTGATTATACCATGGAAGAATTATTGTCCGACGCCGATCTTGAAACGGGTACCTGGCGTAACAAAGATAAAGAAGTGTATCAACCGGAAGTAAAAGAAGAGACTCCTTCGTTGTTAAAGGAAATACCCGATTTAGAACCTTCCTTCCAGAACTCCCTGAATCATAAACTTTCTGTTTTAATAGGTGGGTCTGCGGGAGAAGGTATACAGACAGCTTCGGGGGTGTTAAGCAAGGCAGCTATTTTATCGGACCTGGAAGTAGCCAAAAAGGGTGAGTATCCGGTCACGGTTGGGAGTGGTTTCTCAACTGCTAAAGTTATTCTCTCCCCGGAAAACATCAATTTTACGGGCTGTCATTCCCCGGACGTGGCAATTATTACTTCCGAGGAGGGGTTAAAGAAAAACCGTGAGATGGTTGAAGGCATGACCCAAGGACGGATTTACATGGACGATTCCCTCCCTTCAATAACTCCCGGCTCAAACGTAGAGATAACAGGGGAAAGCTATCGCGAGGCAGCCGGGGGGAAAGGAGCCGCTCTGTGTGCCATAACGGATTGGTTGTCCCGACAGCATATTCTTCCACGGGATTCACTGAAGCGAGCGGCAAACAATAGCGAGCATACAAAATCTTTAAAGAAAAGCATTCAATCATCAGAAAAACTCCGATCTATCTAATAAATTATCAGCTGGAGTTGTGCGCTGTGAAAAGTAGAGCTGTCGGAGTATTTGATTCTGGAACCGTAAATGGGCTAGTAAGAACGCAAATACCGACACTTTTAGGCTAACGTCGAGGGATATCTGTCGTTGGCAGGAAAAAGTAGAAAAATGGGTCAAATTGTCTTTCCAATTCTAGCGGTCCCCGAAATAATCTTAAAATTAATGCTTCTGGAATTAAGGAGGTACAATGAAATCACCAC
>JAGXLB010000094.1 GCA_018334915.1 Candidatus Bipolaricaulota bacterium | reverse complement strand
GACGGTACCTACTAATAAACTCCGTACTCCTTCGTCGCTTCGAACATGGCTTTCAGGTTTTCCGGCTTGGCGTTATCGATCAGAGCCCCCGAACTCATCATGTAGCCTCCCCCGGGAGCGACGTCGTCGATCAGGGTTCTACATTTTTCTCTAATATCATCAGGCGACCCCGTTGTTAACAGAGAATTGGATAAGTTGCCGGCAATACAGGCTATATCACCAAGTACTTCCTTGGCCTTAACCATGTTCGTGTTTTCAAAATGGTAAATTAGCTTCCCTGCGGGAACCTCCCTAATTACTTCCAGGCGAGTATTGTAGCTGCCTTCGATATAAACAACCGGAACTAAATCCTCCTCTATCAGGCCCAGAAGGAGGTTCTTCAGGCTGGGCCAGTAAAAATCATCAAAATGTTCCGGGGACATGAACTCGTCGACGCCTTTGTGGAGCCAGATCCAGACGAACGGATTTCCTGAGGCTTTTGCACCCTGAACACCCATATCTATTGCTATTGGGGTCAGCTTTTTGGCTGCTTCACGGACCTTACCGGGTCGCCGGTAAAGGTCCTTCAAAACTCCCTTGGTACCTCTGAGAGAGTCGCCAAGTATGTCAAACGGCGCAAACGAAAAAGCTCCGTAAGCAACGGGAATACCGTTCTTCTTCATTTTCTCGTCGTAATCGGCAAGAAAACCGAACCAATCCTGGAGATTTTCCGCGGCCTCGATCAATCTATCCAGGTCTTCCTGAAATTCCTCAGATGCGAATGGCAGGAAAGTCGACAGCCAACCCATCCAGGGGGAATTCCTGAGGGCAAGGTTTTTGAAACTGCTCAAATTTCCAAAAGACCGAGGTATCCAGCGAGTCATGATAAAATGAGTCGGGTCGTATAGTAACTCGTCGTATTCGTCGGCTTTCATATATTCGCCTTCTTTGAACTGAAATATTTCGTTTGGTCCCAGCTCGTTGCCGGGCCATCTTGCCCATCTGAGGTCGACCGCTTCCATGGCGGGTGCGGGAAACATGTTAATCGGGTCCCAGCCTAGGTCGGGTTGAAAGTCCTCGAAAAATTTATCGTATGCCTCTCCGGCTTTTTCCGGGTCGTACATTGCTTCTTCCACAGTCATATCGGCATAGTAGGCCGGGAATGCCTGCATTACTGGGATCAGTGGCACCCGGTCCGGCTCTTTTAAAGCTATAGCGTCCTTAACTCTATTCAACCTACGGTCGTAATCTGCCCCAAACTCGCTCATATGTCACACCTCATATAAACTTGATCTAAAATGTTCTCCTGAACGGAATATTTAACTGTATAAATACAGCTGGCCGGCAGTTTCTACAGTCTATTAAAATCGACAAACTTAATAGGGATTTCTTTACTTTAGTTTTATATTTTTCTCAAATTGACTCTACTAGCTGGATAATTTCGCAACCAAAAACTGGCCGGGCTAAAGAAGATTATTTAAATTATTCCCGCCAGAGCTAATCTACTTCATCGAGTTTTACCCAGGACCTGGTCCGAGCGGACTGTAATACACCATCAAGCACTCTCTGACATTCCAGCCCGTCCCTGAAATCCGGCTCGGGATAAACCCCGTTTTCGTAGCTGGAAAAGAAATCGGCAAACTCGTTGACGAAGGTATTCGCATAGCCGATTAAGTGACCGGGGGGCCACCAGGATTCAATATAGGGATGGGAGTCCTCGGTGACTAAAATATCTTTAAACCCTTGCTGGGCGTCAGGATCTTCAGTTGAATAAACCTTTAACCGATTAAGTTTCTCTAAATCAAACTCCAGAGACCCCTTGCTTCCGTTAATCTCAAATCTTTGGTGATTCTTCCTGCCCGAAGCAAAATGGGTGGCCTCAAACGTACCCGTCGCTCCACCTTCGAACTTTGCCAGGAAGGAAGCGGCGTCTTCCACGGTAACTTCCGCTCGACCTTCTCCGCCGGTAGCAGTTAGTTTCGTTTCCAGCTGATCTCCGCTCTCCTGTATGGGCCTTTCTTCTACGAAGTTGGTCGTGAGCCCTGTTACTTCCTCGATATCTCCAACCAGATACCTGGCCAGGTCAACGAGATGAGAGTGCAACCCTCCCGTCGGGCCCGAGCCGGCCTTTTCCTCGCGAAAGTGCCAGGTTATTGGAAAATCCGGGTCCATGCACCAGTCCTGGAGATACACTGCCCGAAAGTGCCTGATTTCCCCGAGATAACCTTCTTCGATCAATTTTCTTGCATAAGCAATAGCCGGAACCCTTCGATAATTAAATCCCACCATGTTCCTAACACCGGCTTTCTCAACGGCATCATTCATCTTCTTCGCTTCGGAGACGTTAAGAGCCGGCGGCTTTTCACAAAATACGTCTTTTCCCGCTTCAGCTGCTGCAACGGCGATATCGCTATGTAAAAATGGAGGAGCGGCAATATCTATGATGTCGATTTCCGGATCCGCTACGACTTTCTCCCAATCAGTGCTGTAATTTTCCCAGCCGAACTTCTCCGCCGCTTCCGCAACCAAGTTTTCCGTCCGCCCACATATTACCTTCCTGTGGGGCAGCGTAGAAAGATCGGAAAAGAAAAAAGGCACGTCTTTATAGGCGTGGCTGTGTGTTTTTCCCATAAAGCCGTAGCCAATCAAGCCGACGTTTTTTCTTTTCTTGTCCGGCATAAAACCACCTCCGGGTTTTACACGCTTTCCTTTTATCAGATAAGATAATGAAAGTCAAGTTCGACCTTAGTTCCGATTCGTAAAATAATCGTTTGTTAATCTACTCAGGAAAATCGTGTCATACATCTAACGCATACAGGGTAGGGCTTTGAATCGAAGTAGCTCTTGGAGCGAAAAAAAATCACCCAACCTTTAACACCCGACTATATGTGTGAAAATTCGAGCCTTCCGACCTTTCCGCGACTCACCGCTATAGGATTCCCTAAGAAAACCTCTAAACGGATGCCTCGATTACTATAAGGACAAGGTCACCATCGCCGATATTTTCTATGCTGTGTTTGCTTCCCGATTTGGTCAAGCATACGTCGCCCGGAGTCATTTCCTCGGTTTCGCCGTCAACAACCATCTTCCCTTTGCCATCGATGATATAATAGATCTCTTCGTTCCCTTCCTGGGGATGCAGTCCGACGCTAGCTCCCGGCTTCAACGTCGTTTCGTGCATAAATTCCATAGAGCTCTCGAAATCATCGGGAAATCCCGGCACGTCCAGCCTCGGTTCTATGCCTAGTAACTGTCTTACTTCACACTTTCCCTCTCCACCGTGGACTTCTTCTACTACAGTTGCTTCTACGTTGTCTCTACCGCGAAGTATCACGACAAAACACCTCTTGTTTAGTTTGTTGAATTGATTTAGTACTTCTGTGACATTACCGCAAATAGTATTATCGTTCCGAGTACTACGTCCTGGAAATTAGCGCTGATTCCCAGCATATTAATACTGTTTGAAACAAGGCCCAGCAGCAAAACACCGGCCAGAGTACCCCAGACCGAACCACGTCCTCCGAACAGAGGAGTACCGCCAATTACGACGGCGGCTATTGCCCGAAGGGCGTAACCGTTGCCCATGTTAGGTAAAGCCGAGTCAAGAATTGAAGAAAGTAAAACGGCACCGACACCTACCAGGAAACCGTTCAGGGTGTACAGGGCTATTTTTACTCGCTTGGTCTTTACGCCGGAGAGTCGCGACGCCTCCTCGTTTCCACCGATTGCATAAGCATATCTGCCCCAGGGTACCTTTCTAAGGAAGAACCACACCAAAATCGTTATAGCAAGGAAGATAACAACTGGCAGAGGAATTACTCCTCCGACCTCTCTAATACCGATCAGCGAGAACAGGTTCCCCATGCTATTTATCGGACTGCCTCGGCTGATTGCAATCGCTACTCCCTGGAGAAGGGTCATCATTCCAAGCGTTATTATAAACGGGTGAGCTCGATCCGTAGCCACCAACAGACCGTTAAATGCTCCTATGGCAGTGGCAACGGCAAGAGCAGTGAGGATGCCGAGATAGGTCGATCCAGTAATACCGATTACAATGCCCGAGATATATGCGCTAACGGAAAGCATCGACCCGACGGATAGATCAAGGCCTGCCGATATCAACAGAACGGTGGCCCCCATTGCAACTACTCCGAGGACCGAAACCTGCAGCAAAATATTGAATAAATTATTTGGGTTGAAAAACCGGGGATTAATAATACCGGTTAAAAGTACGATAGCGATTAAGACTACGAATAAAAAGTACCGACCCACTTCACCCAGGTTTAGTTTCTTCGCGTATTCTTCAAACATATTCCGTTTTCTCCCCCAATATTGATGATATTAATACCTGTCTGTCTATCTCAGCGGGGTCAAACTCCCCGGATAACTCTCCGTGATAGAGCGAAATTATCCTGTCCGAAACATCCAGTAATTCGTCCAGGTCGGACGATAGAACGATCAGGCTCTTACCCTGCTTTCTAAGTTCTTCAAATAATTCATGTATCTCCTGCCTTGCATTTACGTCGACACCCTGTGTCGGGTCCTCAAGGAGCAAAAGGTCCGCGTCTGCATGAAGCGCTTTGGCAAATAGAACTTTTCTCTGGTTTCCTCCGCTAAGATAGCGAACTGCCGTATCCACATCCGGCGTCGCTATTCCAAGTGACTCGACGTGGTCCTCTGCAAAAGATTTTTCCTTCTTTAAATCAATAAAGCCTCGACTCAGGGTCTCTGATATTTTCGGTAAAGTTATATTTTTTGCCAGAGGCATGGGCAATACGAGACCCTCACCTCTCATGTCTTCCGGGATGAAAAATATTCCCCGGCTGACGGAATCCTGAACATTTTCCGGTATATATTCCTCTCCTCGAAACTTCAGGCTTCCCTCCGCCAGCGGATCGATGCCACTTATCCCTCTTAGTATCTTGCGGGCTCCCGATCCCATAGTCCCGGCTATCCCGAGTATCTCTTTTTCACGCAAAGTAAATGATACACTTCCCAGTGCGTCCTCGACCTCCAGGAGAATCTTCCCGTGTTCGTGCTTCTTGTTCGAGCCCCGCGTTTGAACTTCGTGACCGGCCATATGCTCGACTAGGTCGGGTTTTGTAACCTTTTTCTTCTCGAACGTTCCAACCTTTTGCCCGTCCCTTAGAACCGTTATTTTTCCGGCGATATCAAGAACTTCCTCCAGGTTATGAGAAATATAGACAACCCCCATGCCCTGATTGCTGAGTTCCCTGATGAGGTCAAACAGAGAGTCTATCTGAGACGCCGTCAGCGACGCCGTCGGTTCATCCAGGAGCAGTATCCTGGAACCTCGATGGGCTGCTTTTATAATTGCAACCTGTTGTCTTTCGGCGATAGGCAGGTCCGCAAGTACTTCTCCCGCATCTCGCTCAAGGCCGTAATCCCTTATCAAGTTGTTTGCGTCACGGATCATCTTTTCGTGGTTGACTAGCATATTATATTTCCGCGGCTCTTCCCCCAGATATATGTTCTCGGCAATGTTGAGCCCCGGTATAAGTTCTTGTTCCTGGTAGACCGTAGATACACCGTTGGCTTGAGCCTGGGTGGGATTCAAGGAAGAAAAGCTGTGATCTCCAAGCACCACTTCCCCCTCGGTCGGATCAAGAGCTCCGGAGAGTATCTTTACCAGAGTTGACTTCCCGGCTCCGTTTTCCCCGATCAATCCGTGAATTTCTCCCGGGTATACGGAAAGTGAGACGTCATCTAGTGCTTGAACGCCGGGAAAAGTTTTGGATATATTGTGCACCCGTAAAAAAGGTTTTTCTTTATCTATCATAGCGCCTCGTGTTTAATAAGTTGGTAAAGGACCAAAAACATCGATAACACTTTTTAAGAATGCGGTCTATTATAATTGATTTTCCTTATTATTTTTGAAATATCTTTAATTCTCAAATCAAATAAAAAGAAAAACTGCAAATAAATTATGGATTCAAGCCCGCAGGGACTTTACTGCTGGGTTTTTAAATTAACAATACGACCCCTTAACCACACGAATAGAGCTAAATTTGTAATCTCGGTCGGATAAACTCAGGTGATTCTATAATATTTTTATTAAATTGACAAGAAATGTTACGCAACTTGTTTAAAAAAGGTATTAGTAGCCAGATAATTTTTTGGACTTCATTGAAGGTAGTTTGGGCGCTCTATTAAATAAATTAAGGACTTTATTCGAGTCAGTGGTCAAATCGGCCTAAGTCCCAGCGTCCCATTCTGTCGATGCAGATGGATTATTGTAGATCTTAAATTATTTTTCCAATTCGTAAAAAGCGGGCTCTTATGACCTAATGTCAATTACCCCGCACCAAGGTACGGGGCTTGTAAAAGGCACACGAACAACAGTACGTTTGGTCCAACAACCGGGAATTGACCCAGTATTCACTTGGCACAGGATTTACGATCATAGTTACTATTTAAAGTCCAAAGTGCCCAGCAAGTGCTGGAGGGCTTCCTTCGCAAATTTTGGTAAAAGGGTAGTGATTCCCGACTTTCGGGGTTTTGTCCACAGCAGCTTGACTGGGGAGGCTTATCCAACTGGCTTATACGAGTTAAATCTCTGCCTTGAATTGGAGATTGAGAATTATTAAAAAGATTTGATAAATAGGCTCCTTGCTTTTAGTATAAATTCAGTTTAGCGGACGAATAGGAAAAAGTGGTTTATTAATAATTTTAAAAAGTCTGGCCTTAAGCTTTGCATCCCTGTACAGGAGATTACATGAACTCAAAGGAAAGAGTAATAACTTCTTTAAACCTGGAGCAGCCGGACAGGGTTCCAATAGATCTCGGGGGTTACGTTACAGGCATTACCAAAGGAGCCTACCGAAATCTTTGCAATTATCTCAATCGTGATGAAGAAGTCGAGACGCTTGACGTGGTTCAGCAACTAACGTATCCAAGTGAAGTAATCCTAAAGAAATTAGGAGTGGACACCAGATACCTGTTCGTCACAGACGGACAGACTGAAGAAAAGAAGATCGAAGAAACCCCTGAAGGTATTTACTATACCGACGGATGGGGGGTCAAGCGGAAGATGTCAACCAACGAACTTTACTTCGACATAGTGGAATCACCTCTGGCCAGTTTGTCGGTAAATGAACTCCGTGATTATAAGTTTCCCGATCCTGAGAACCAGCGCGGAGACATTGTTTGTGCCGTAAATGGTTTCCGTAAGAATTACGGCGAAACTAACTTCGCCATCGCGACCCAGGTATTTGGAACCACTTTCGAACTATCCTGGTACCTCAGGGGATTCGAACGATTTCTCAAGGACTTATACCAGAACAGGGAGTTCGCCGAGCTGCTTCTTGACAGTCTGGTTGATTACTGGTACGAATTCTTCGATATCCTGTTTGAAGAAGCGGAAGACATGATCGACATAGTAATGATGGGCGACGACCTGGCAACTCAGGACAACCTTCTGCTCAACCCCCGTATTTATCGCGAGGTCGTCAAACCGAGACAGAGAAAAATCTGTTCTTATCTTAAAAACCAGGACGTTTACATTTTTTATCATACCTGTGGAGCTGTTCGACCCCTGATAGGAGACCTGATAGATATTGGGGTCGACGCACTAAATCCGGTCCAGGTAAACGCTGCCGGCATGGATTCGGAGGAACTGAAGGAAGAGTTCGGAGACCGGATTGCCTTCTGGGGCGGAGGAATAGATACTCAGAAAGTGATGCCGACGGGTAGTGTGGAAGAAGTTAGGGAGGAAGTAAAACAGAGAATTGACGACCTGGGACCTGGCGGCGGATTCGTCTTTAACCCCGTACACAACATACAGGCCGATGTTCCTCCGGAAAACATCGTCGAAGCTTTTGCCACAGCTCAGTCCTACGGTAAGGAGGTATACTAGAACTGATGCGACCAGTTGAGCTAGTAAATGAGACCATAAATCTGAACCACACGGATCGTATACCGGTAGATCTTCACAACTTTACGGTTGCCGCGGAGGGTCTGGGAAGAAGTTATTCCGAGATATTCCATTCAGGCGAATTGATGGCAAGGAGTCAGATCGAACAGTGGGAGAAATTTGGTCACGATATGCTCCTGTTGGAAAACGGGACGGCCGCAGTAGCTGAGACTCTGGGATGCGAGGTGGTCTATCCCGATGACAATCCGCCCCGGTTGACCGGTCCGGCGATATCCGATCTCGAAGAAGTTTCTTCCCTGCCACATCCCGACCCTACAGTAGACGGAACCCTGCCTGAACTGCTTAAGGCAACGAGTCTGGTAAAAGACGAACTCGATGACCAGTTTGTAATGGGTAGAGGAGACCAGGGACCGTTTAGTCTCGCTTCGATGGTGCTGGGCATGGAGCGGTTTCTTATGGAGATGTCAAAGCGGGAAAACCTCGGTGCGATAGAAGAGTTATTGAACCACTGCAGAGAAGTCATCGAGACCTACATTCGGGCTCAGATGGAGGCGGGAGCCGACGGAAGTTCGATCGGGGACTCGATCGCCGGACCGGACGTCTGCAATCCTGACTTCTACAGAGAATTCGCTCTACCACAGGAGAAAAGGCTTTTTGAAGGGTTGAATAAGGACTACAATCGGCCGATTTCGTTACATATCTGTGGCGATGCTACAAATATAGTTCCGGAGATGATAGATTCTGGGGCCGAAATACTCGAACTCGACTACAAGATCGACCAGGAAAAGGTACGTGGTTTGGTCGAGGATGAGGTTGCGTTCCTGGGTCCGCTCGACCCCGTTTTGCTGGGAAGCGGTTCACCTGAAAGGGTCTACAAAAGAACGGAAGAATTGCTTTCTCTCTGGGGCAGTCACGGCGGCCTGATTTTCGGGCCCGGTTGTGCAATGAACGCGGGTACTCCCGAGGAAAACGTAAAATCCATGATTAAAGCAGTTCGAGACCACACACCAGAAAACGAGGAGGGGGATGAGTAGTGGAACCGAGGGAAAGAGTCGTGGCTTCGTTAAATCACGAAAAGCCCGACAGGGTTCCCAGAGACATAGGAAGTCTTCCGGTAACCGGTATTCATACCAGAGCCTACGAGGACTATCTGGAGAAATATCCCCCCGAAGACCTTGAGGATACAACTGTAGAAATCGACGATGTTATCCAGCAACTGGCAAGGATTCACGATGAGACTCTGCAGAAGTGGGGTATAGATACCAGGGGTGTGTCCGCCAAGCCGGGTTCGGACTGGACTCTGGAAATCAGGGAAACGGAAAAACATCACAAGTTTACGGACGAGTGGGGTATAACCTGGGCAAAACCGAAGAAAAGTGGTTATTACTATGACATAAAGGAAAACCCCTTATCGGGTGAAATAACCGAGGCAGACGTTCGAGGTTATTCCTGGCCCGACCCGAAAGACGAGGCAAGGATTGACAGTTTGAGGGACGAGATCGAGAAAATAATTCGAGAGGATCGTTATTTCATTTCCATGACGGGCCTGGGACCCGGGATATACGAACTTGCTCAATGGCTTAGAGGTTACAAGGACCTCTGGCTCGATTTCCTTAGAAACGGGGATCTCGCCCATCTTATCCTGGAAAAGGTAACTAATATGAAACTTGAGTTCTGGGAGATGGCTCTGGCCGAGGTAGGTGACCTCATAGACACGGTTTACATGGCGGACGACATCGGAAATCAGGACAACCTCCAGGTTTCTCTCGATACTTACCGTGAGTTCATTAAACCTTACCAGAAAAGAGTCTTCAACTTCATAAAGGACAGAGC
>JAGXLB010000306.1 GCA_018334915.1 Candidatus Bipolaricaulota bacterium | reverse complement strand
GTCGTTATTGGTCTTCACCCAATAGGTGAAAGATCCAAATTAAGTGATATTGTAGATTATTCAATCTACAACTATATTATAACGCAGGAGGCATTTTATTTTTAGGTAAGAATCGCTGAATTAGGGTTCTACTTAATAGTTTATTTTAATTGTGAGTTGTTAATGTTATGAGCAAGCAAAATAAATCGGTTCTAAAAGCACTAAATATACTTGAAGAGCTTGCAGAAGCAGAAGGGAATCTCGGCCTTACAGAGATATCTTCGGACCTGGGTTATTCCAAGAGCACTGCTTACCGTATTCTTGATACCCTCAAAAGCAGGGGTTACGTAAAAAAACAGAACGGTCACTACGGTATCGGCTCCTCTACCCTTCGGTTAAAATTGAGTTCGCATAAAACAATGCAGGAAGAACTGGCGGAACTTACCAGACCTTACCTGGTAAGACTGGAAAAAAAGACACTCTCCACAAGCTGCTTTGCTCTTCGACGTGGTACAAAAGCAATTCCGATACAAATAGTGAACGGTTCTACTAAGTTGGTAGTAAATTCGAACATAAATGAAGAGATACCATTACATGCTCCATCTCTGGGCAAGGTACTCCTGGCTTTTATGGAAGAAAGCAAGAGGGATAAACTTATAGACCAAATGGAGCTAGAACCTCTTACGGAGAACACAATAACTGATCCCGATGAACTCAAGAAGGAACTTGCCGAAATAAGAGAAAAGGGCTACGGGATAGACAGAGAGGAATACGCTAAAGGTATCTGTTGTGTGGGGGCTCCAGTTGAGAAAAAAAGCTCCGTGGAACCAATAGGATCGGTAAGTTTCTCGACACCCACACTATCTCACGGATCCAGTGAAATAGAAAAGTTAAAAGACCATGTATTAGAAGTAGCCAAAGAAATTTCAGAAAACCTGGGACTATAATTTGAGCATATCTTTTCCGGTAAACCGTGTCAATTTTATATCGGTTCAATAAGAATCCTTTCCTATATTTTGAATATATCTGGGGAAAATGCTAATAAACACTTAGATGAGGATGGAATAAGAATAAATCCTATTCAACTTCCGTCGATCTATAATGTAGCCAGTCAGGTGGCTGGAATAATTACTTGTGGGAGGGCTTCCTATCTCACCTAAGTGCTGAGCCATACTATTAGTCTCTGTCTGTACTCGAGTGGCCAGAGTGGTCTCAATCCAGGTATCACCAGATTGTGTTAGTTAGACGGTTAGACAACAGTATATTTCTCTTTCGGACTCACGGCGTCCCTAATCCCGTCTCCTACAAAGTTAAACGCAAGTACTGTTATAGTAATCGCAATACCCGGTGGTACCCACATCCAGGGCATCTGGGTCAGAATCTGCATCTCCTGGGCTTCTGCAAGAAGTATTCCCCAGCTCGGCGTGGGTGGCTGTACTCCAAATCCGAGGAAACTAAGCGAAGCTTCAGCCAAAATGAAAGTGGCCGCTTTTATAAGGTGGCATTAACCAATAGAGACGGAATACAACCCGGCAAGGCATGTTTCAATATAATTCTTGCTTTGCTCGACCCATAAGCTTCCGCAGCTTCGACATAAGGCTCCTCTCTGATCGACAGCATTTCCCCTCGGATGACCCTGGCGGTATCAGTCCATCCGAAAATTACTAAAGCCAGCATTAAAGGCCAGATTCCTGGGTTAATTATAGCCATGAGCACCATGGCGGTAACGTATAAGGGGAGGCTCATAAATACCTCCGTCAGCCTCTGGAGAAGAATATCCATCACTCCTCCACCTATCGCAGAAAGCGTCCCGATTATCGTCCTAATTACTGCACTTCCCGTAACAGAAATCGCCACCACCAGAAGGGATATTCTTGCCCCGTGAATGGTTCGGCTCCACATGTCCCTACCAATCGCATCTTTCCCTAACCAATGGGCCTGAGAGGGAGGAGCATGGCGATTTGTTAAATCGACCTTACTCATCGGATAACGCTGTATTGCCGGAGTAGTAACAGTCGCTATTATCAGGAGTAATATCCACATTAAACCAAAAAGTGCCAAACGATGTTCTGCAAAGCGCTTAAGTCGTCTGAAATTAATCATAAGTCACCCTTGGATCGATTAAAGCATAAGAGATGTCGACCAGCAAATTACTCAAAATTATCGCCGTTGCAAAAACTAAAGTATAAGCCATCAATAAGGGGTAATCGTTTGCTTTTAGCCCTTGAAGGAACAAACTTCCCATTCCGGGCCAGTTAAACACTGTTTCAATAACTACGGCTCCTGCAATTAAAGTCCGCAACCGGAACCCAAGCATCGTAACGACTGTCGTTACTGCATTCCGCAAACCATGTCTAAGGAATACTGTCATAAATGGAAGTCCTTTAGATGCCGCCGTTCTTATATAGTCCTCCGAGAGAACCTCTAATAAACCCGATCTAGCGTACCTGGCAAAGGTAGCTATTTCGAATGCCGCGAGAGATAAGGCGGGTAATGTCAGGTGTTTCAAGTACTGGATTATGTAGCTACCACCGCCAATAGAATGGGTACCGGATCCTGGAAAAATAGGTATCAAATATGAAAAGAAGCTTAGATTCAAGTACTAAGTGCAACAGTCAAACTTTCCGTAGTGCCATAGTACGCTTCGTGGGGTGTCCGATAATTAAGTGATTTTCTCGGTCTATGGTTTAGCCTGTCAACTGCGTGCTCCAACTC
>JAGXLB010000305.1 GCA_018334915.1 Candidatus Bipolaricaulota bacterium | reverse complement strand
TACCGGCAAGACGATAGAGGTAGAAGAAAAACACGGAAGAAGTACCTACCGGTTGGATACCGAAACCATCCTTACCGGCGGAGTAGAAGTAAGACGAGCTACAACCTTCAAACTATATACCAGAAAGAACTACCTATCGCAAAAGAAAGCAAACTACGACCCGGCAAACTACAGAAACACCGATACTGATAAAGTTGCCCAGGCGATGGCCAAAGGCGAGTTCGTCAAACCGACCCACCAGGTAGTAGAAACTGGAGGTGGATAATGGAAGGAAGATTAGCAGTTGAACTAACCGATAGATGTGGAAATTCTACGTCCAAATCAACCGAGGTAGACAAGGAAGAAGAGATCTTTCGGGCCATCTTCTCCGAGGAAGAGGAAAAAAGGCTTGAGAAGATGCGTATGTTGATTGAAGTCGAGCTAATCGAACGTGACATAAAAGAAGACGAACGTTAGTTCTTTAGTTACGAAGTCAAAATTTCCCGCCGAAGTTTTACCCCCACGAAACCTCCAGATTTACTTTCCAAATTAACCTACATTGAGGTGATATAAATGGATAGAGACGAGGAGTTAAGGAAGCTAAAGCAGGCAGTCTATGAAGGCGCAGTTGATTATACCTGCCCCGAATGTGGCAGCATAATCAGAGGGGAACCTGACGCCAAGAGACTCTGGTGTTCGACCTGCGAAAAGCAGATGGAGGTAACGCCGGTCGTGTGAGGACCGGCTAAGATAAATTAACCCAAAATTACCGAGAGGTGCTAAACAGCACCTCTTTTTTTATTGTCGAAAAAGCCCCCGAAGGACTTTTAACCGTGCTAGGAGCTACCTTGGCAATCCAGCCGGGCTGAATCTTCGGGGTAAATTCCCCGGCGAGGATTTTACCCTGCCAAACTAGCTCCTATAAAAGACCTCCGCCCGCTTTAACCCCGAAGGGGATAGCCCTTACTGGAAAGTAAAGACTACCCCTTCTCCCCGAAAAAGAGGGAAAAGATCAAAAACCCACTCCGGAGGTACCACCAGTCCAAACCCCGGCGTGGTTTGGCTGGTTGCGTTCTCGTTTGCTTACTTCAAGGATTGAAGACCATGCTAAACAAAACTGTGAAGGCCACCTCGGAGCAGGTTTTTTGATCAATGGGGGAGGAAGAGGTGAATTTTCCCGATATTTTACTATTCCACGTAGCCAGCTGTTACAGCGTGCCCTTATTGGCGTTTTAAGCGGTTTTATTTTGTCCGGCTATAGTTAGTGTAGGGTCTATATGGAAATCCTTTGAACGTCCACGTAAGGGCGGGTAATCATGGATCACTCTCGTTAGAGCTTTAGTCCGGCACGGGAGGTTAGTGTATCGTCGGTTGGTTTAACCTTGTCGATAGTGGTATTCTTGTTGTAAGAACCCGTATCTTCGGCCATTATAACCAGGAGGCACTTTCTTTTTAGGTGAGAATTTCACAATCTGGGTTGTAAAAACTAGGAGGTAATATAATGAACTTTAGTCTGAACAACAATCCGCGAGAGATTTTTAATAGATACGAGGGAAATCCGATACTGACAGCAGAAGAATGGCCCTACGCGGCGAATTCAGTCTTTAATCCAGGGGCGGCTAAATTTGACGGAGCGACTATATTGCTCTGTCGGGTCGAGGATTACCGCGGCTTTTCTCATTTAACGGTAGCCCGGAGCCGGGACGGTAAGACAGGCTGGAAAGTGAATAAAAGCCCCACTTTAACGTGGTCGGAAGAGTTTCACGAGGAACAATGGGGATTGGAGGATCCAAGGATAGTATGGTTCGAACCGTTGGAAAAGTACGCCATAACCTATACTTCCTTCTCTCCGGCGGGACCACAGATCTCATTGGCCTTTACCGAAGACTTTAAAACTTTTGACAAGCGAGGAGTAATGCTGTCTCCGGAAGACAAGGATGCTTCTCTCTTTCCCCGGAAGTTTGGTGATAGGTATGTATTGATTCATCGGCCGATAGTCAGGGGAGAGCAACATATATGGGTATCTTTTTCCCGCGATCTCGTACACTGGGGAGAACACGAGATATTATTAACCAGACGAAGTGGTTGGTGGGATGACGCAAAGGTCGGTCTTGGACCCCAGCCGATAGAAACGGAGGAAGGTTGGTTGATTATCTATCATGGGGTGCGAGAGACGGCTTCAGGAAGCCTCTACAGAGTCGGACTGGCGTTGCTGGACCACGAAAACCCAACTAAAGTGATCAAACGTGCCGACCCCTGGGTGATGGGGCCAAGGAAAGATTACGAGTACAGGGGCGACGTTCCGGGTGTCGTATTTCCCACCGGAGCAGTAGTTGAAGACGAAGAAGGAGGTAAAAAGTTAAGAATTTATTACGGAGCCGCCGATTCCAGTATCGGTGTGGCTACAGCTGAACTGGATGATCTCTTGCAATATTTAAAGGCTTGTTAGGTCCTGAAGGGTTTTATTTTGTCCGGCTATAGTGAGGGTAGGGTCTATTCGGAAATCCTTTGGTTGCCCACTCAGGGGAAGGTAATCATGGATCACTCTCGTTATAGCTTTAGTTAATTATTTTTAACATAGGTGGCGGTTTGTTAAAAATTTAGCAGGCTTTTTAATATCGGGCTTCTAATCAGCGGAGATTTAACAATATCTAGCTTAGTTAAAAACCTACTCCCCCTGTTTTTGCAACCAGAGGCTTGGACCCGCTACTGTTTTC
>JAGXLB010000304.1 GCA_018334915.1 Candidatus Bipolaricaulota bacterium | reverse complement strand
CTACCACCAGGAGAATCACGATCTTTCCGGTAACCGAACTATAGCCGAGAAGACGATCGAAGACGCTCGGACCGTAAAACAGTCGAAACAGGGTAAAAGCCAGACTCACTCCCACGATTACGTCAATAGAAATTCTAAGCATTGGGGATTATTCCAGGAGGTCCAGAAGCGGTTCTTCAAAGGAGGAGTTGATTTCACCAACCACGTCTTCGTAATCATCCCTGTCTTCGAGATCCAGATGGTGGATATATACCAGGTTCTTTTCAGTTAGAATACCGATAGTGATTGGAGTCAGCGTGATGGAGTTCAACAAAAATAGCTTTCCGGTTCCCGACTCCAACTCAGTATCATAGGCAATAATCTTGCCTTTTACATCACCGGTCAATATTAGATAACAGGTCCTTACGGTGGACTTGGCTATCTCCAGAATTAACAAAGAGAAGAACTTAAGCCAGAGAAGGGGATGGGTCAGAGAGCGAGCCGATATGTCGATGGCCAGATCAAACGTAGAGTACAGGAAGACTACCAAACCCGTGGCAAACGCTCCACTGACCAAAATAACCGGACGGACCTCCCTGAACAGAATCAGCCAGAGAAGGTAAAGCAGCCCCCAGCCGAAAAGGGTCTTAAAAAAAGTTCCAAGAAAATCCAATATCTTATTCATGAGTTTATTATAGGAAGTGCAGTCTGGTAAGTCGAATCAAAAAACTTCCAAGTAGACGAGATTCTAAGTACTATATTCCTTTCAGGGTGGAATAAAAGGAACTGGAATAGAAGGAAACAGTACACAATCAAAATTCTACCTAATACTCACCCAGTTATTCTCTTTAACCCGACTGGCAGGCATGCTGACCACAATTGACGGTCACACCCAAGCGGACGTAGCTTACCCTCCTCCCATCCAAACAACTCATAAAAACCGTATTTGTTCAAAGCTTTAAGGCTCTTTCCAGCGGCGTCAATCAGCCAATTCCGGTCAAATTTTCTACCCGCCCTGGCAATAAAGTACTGCTCAAAAGGCCAAACGGACCCCAGATGGTAGCTATGGGGAGAGTAATCCGGTTGATTCGGCCCATAAGTACGAAATCCGTAGGGGGTCAACAAAGACCTGGCATTTTCCATAATGCTTTCGAGTTTCCTCTTCGGCAGGTCTTCAGGTTCGAGATAGGCAAGAGCGTGGATCCCGTCAGAGCTAATTCCTGGAATCAATCCCTGAACATCCTTGGCAATGGCAGGAAAGTCGTTTTCTTTAGTCCATAAGGTTGAGAGAAAGGAACCTACTAGTTTATCCGCCGTATCCAAAAGTTCGTCCTGGCTATAACCACACTTTATCACCCCGGCCAGTTTCGCCCCCTCCCTAAGAGCAGCCACCGTCTGAGCTTGGACAAGGGAATACGCCACAGGATAATGGGGATGTTCCCTGCCGGGGAGCCTATCGTCCTTCCAGTAAGTGGAACGTAGTGCATACCGGTCTGCTCCACAATGGGACGGATCTTCCCAGAATATACCCTCCTCTATATGGTTAAATAAATAAGACAGAGCCCCTCGGATAGAATCTGAACACTCAGTTACGAACCAACGGTTCCCATTGTCCAGGAGCTTACCAAGTCCGATTAGGGTAAATTGGGTTGTATCAGAAGCATTGTAACGCGTTTCTCGTCCCCTCAACGTCACGTGTTCGTATTCGTGGATAACCTTTCCAGGTTCCTCCCCAGTCCGGGGATCAAATTTTTCTCCCTGGGTCAAGCAGGCAAATTTCACCACATCACGCAGAAACCCAGAATCACCCAACATAAAGGCCGACAGGAACAAGTCTCTGGCAAACAACCCGAATCTTGCTTCGCCATCCCGTAGACCGGCATTGAACAGCGTAAGATCCTGGCTGTCAATTCTGTGTTTTTTCCGTAGCTCCTCAAATACCTCGCTTGCTGCTTCTAGTGTCTTTTGAAGGAGCCGAGAGTTTATCAAAAACTTCTCCGTTAACCTTTAAGTGATCCTGCCAGAATTCCCCTGACGAAGTACCTCTGGAGGCTGAAGAAGACAGCCAGTGGTAGTACCATAGAGACAAACGCTGCCGCTGTAAGCAATTCCCAGTCTTGTCCCCGAGATCCCACCAGGTTTGCTACTTTTAGCGTCAGTGGGGCGACATCGGGAGATCCACCAAGGTATATCAAAGCCACCAGCAAATCGTTCCAAACCCAGAGAAATTGAAATATGAATACCGAAGAAATTGCCGGAACCGATAAAGGCAAGACGATTCGGAAGAACGTCTGAAGGGTCGACGCTCCGTCTATTTCGGCCGAATCGAACAGATCGCTGGGCAACCCGGCAATGAAATTATGAAGCAGGAAGACTACCAAAGGTAAACCGTAACCCGTGTGAGCAAGCCAGATACCCGGAAAAGTACCAGCCAGACTCAGGTTTGAGAAAATTCTGTAGATAGGAATAAACGTCATCTGCAGAGGGACAACGAGCAAACCAACTACTACCATAAAGATATAATCCCGACCCGGAAAGTCCATCCAGGCAAAAGCGTAGGCAGCAAATCCGGCAAACAATATCGGGATGAGAGTGGCCGGTATGGAGATAAACAGGCTGTTTATAAACGCCCTTCCCAGGCCCTGCTGGGTCAAAACGGATTTATAATTCTGCAAGGTATACTGGGTAAAGTCAAAAGGGTGTTCAAATACTGTCCACC
>JAGXLB010000303.1 GCA_018334915.1 Candidatus Bipolaricaulota bacterium | reverse complement strand
TTCTCTTTTTTGTACACAACCCACCGAACTCCCTCACAATAAAACCGATCATCCGGACGTTCAGACGTTCCATCGCTAGCCTGCTTCCACCCCGCTCTATCGGTTAAAAGTTGTCCGTAGAGGGTTATTTTACCCTCCTAACAGGCTGCCTCGCTGGGTTTTTGGTCACTCGTCGGGCAAATTAATTTCTCGAACCTGGTAATTTTTGGCGGGAAACAACATTTAAATCATCTCGCGGAGTCGTGTCGCTGAAAATTTCAGAAAGTGGGAAAGTTAGCTCGGCGAATTGGTTGAATTTACCGCATTTTCCGGGAAATAAGGGGATATTCCAAAGCTTCCGCTCAACAGTCAGATTGGCATGCTCTAATTGCCAATCTAAGCGGTTCTTTCCGGTCCGGCTATAGTTAGGTAGGGTGTGTTTAAAGTTTCTCGGTCGTTCAGGTAGGATTAAAGAGAATTTGACGCAGATTCGCCAAATTTTCACGGAAAAATATTTAACGAAAGTGGCGGGTCGTTAAAAATTTACGATAAATGTTCAGGTTAGGGGGAGTATAAAATATAGAGTTTAAAATCTAGTTCTTTAGAACACAACCACTGAAATGTTGCAATAAACCCATTAAAGCTAGCTTCCATTTGAGCTGAAGGATTGGCTCTTTGATGTGTTTTAGCTGGCGGAGTGTTTCCATTTTTCGATCAGCCATTCCCTATCCATGTTTTCAATTAGGTAATAGGTTACTACTAGCCCGGCTAAGCCGACCATGATGGGTAAGAGTGGCGTCTTTATTAGGTAGGCAACTAAGTTCACCATCTTCCCCCTGGAGACTAATCCCAACACTCCCGAAAGGGTTCCTATACCTATGATTTGGATCAGCATAGGGTTTCCGAGGATTATATATCCCAAGGCAAGTAGTCCTGCAAATAGCGTCCCCCAGATAGGGACTACCAATAAGATCAGTATTCCAGTTCGGGGGGTTGGTAGTTCCCCAAGCTTAACCCACATGATTCCCGAAGTTACGAGGAAAACCACTAATTCCGAGCTGAATGCGAGGAGGAACTGGGCAGCAACTTTTCCAAAGAATATTTGTTTGAACTCTAGAGGTGAGGCAAAAAGGCATTCAACCGCCCTGTTCGTTTGCTCGGATCGAAATACAAACATCGAAAGGCCATAAGTAAACCCCAGGAAGACCACCGGGCTAGCTAAGATAGGGGGAACTCTTTGAGACCGCAAGGTATAATATACAGTAAGAAAAATTGCCATTAAAATGAGCACTCCTAGCTGCAGCTTACGGTTCAACAGATAACGGAGTTCCTTTCGAACTACTATTTTAATTTGTCTCATCCTCTTTTATGATTTTCGTATATATATCCTCCAAGGTTACTCTCTCTTCTTCTGCTAGCTCTACCTCAACTCCATTGTCGACGAGATAGCTAACTAGGTCTTTTACCTCTATCTTTTCATCGGATACTACTATGTTTCCCCCCTGGTCGATTTTAACATTGAACTCTTCGGTGATATTCTCCCTTAGTTTTTCAGTCACTGGCTCGGCGAGCTGCACCTTTACTTCTCGTCCAACCCCCAGCTCATCTTTTATTTGTTCCATTGTGCCCTCTATGGAAACTTTGCCTCGCCGTAGAAGTACCATTCTTCCACAGATCCTTTCGATATCAAACAGGTCGTGGGAGGTTATCAACAAGGTCTTCTCTCCGCTATAACCCTTTAACAGTTCAACTACCTGTTTTCTCGCTTCCGGATCTAGGTTCGAAGTCGGCTCATCCAGGATGATCAAGGGAGGATTGGAAAGCAAAGACCGGGCAATAGCTAGCTTTTGCCGCATCCCCGCGGAGAGCTGTTTCGCAAAACTGTTATTTTTGTCTTCTAACCCCCATTGGGTTAGCAGTTTTGAAACCCTACTATTCTTAACTTCGTAAAGTCGCCTCCAAAAATCCATGTTCTCTCTCACGGTTAGGTTGTCATAAATCCCAAGGTGCTCAAGCAGGAAGCCTATCTTCTTCTTATAATGTTGACTGCCGGAATAACAGTTTTCCTCCCAAATTTGACAGGATCCTGACGTGGGTTCGAGAAGCCCAAGAATCAATTTAACCAAGGTGGATTTGCCAGCACCGTTGGGCCCAATTAGCCCTAAAACCTCTCCTTCCATTAGAGTAAAGTCGAGATTCTGCAAGGCTTCGGTTCCGTCAGGGTAGATTTTCGTTAACTTGGTAGTGTCGATTATTCCGGACATTTGCACTAGATAAATTTCAACAATAAAAAAATTACTCCATTTATGACCAGCAACAGAAAAAATAACCTTAAAAGTCCTTTTAATTCAACACTTTTAATCTTTTCTACGTACTCCTCGAAGTTACCTGTTTCGAGATAAGAGAAAAACTGAGCGATCACGACAAGGCTTACTGCGATCAGGATTCCCGGTAGGCTAATTTGAGGTCACCTCCCTCGGTTTTACTCTTGCCTAGACATAACTTTTTCCCATAGAGGTTACTGGTGAGTGTTTTTCCCAGCGCTCGGCAAACGATACAGCTATACCTAAACTCACGGGTCTTTTTCATAGTGGATTTTTGGCCCCAAGGTTTAACGGTTGTTTTTCAATAAACCTACAGAACTCTTACGGATAATTAATCATGCGTAAAGAACTGCTTTAAGCTATTCAAATTTTTAACTCGCTGAGTGTTTCCATCGCTTTAC
>JAGXLB010000093.1 GCA_018334915.1 Candidatus Bipolaricaulota bacterium | reverse complement strand
TACAGGTCACTCAGTTAGCTCTGAGGAAAGCTGAGAGCACCAATTAGGAAAACGGCGCATACAAAATCTAAACAATGACGGAAGGACAAATTGGCTATTCTCTTTTTTCTACGGGAAATCTGACCTTGACCGTAATTAAACCGGACTGGCCTGTTGTTTATGTTAGCCTACCTTTGAAAAAAAGAATGAATTTCTTGGGACCAAGGTTAACACAACCGATCGCTGATTTTTTCGGCATTAAACAGACCTCCTTTTGAAGTCACCTACTTTGAATATGATACCCTGTTGAAAATACGGATTTGCCCCTTTTCAGTCAAGTTAATAGAATCAGATTATGCACCGAACCCTGACCTACAAAATCACCCTGAGTTAGATACATGAAAAGCACTGGCAATTAGGCTTCAAAAAAGGACGTGCCACGACCAGCCCAACCATAAGAGTATACTGAGGGGCCTTGCAAGATCGGCCAGTTGAAATCTGGGTTCGTGTTGACCGTGGTAAGCGACGAAGGTAGAAACATTCCACACTGTTTCCGATTCGGACTTTTGCCCTGCATTTTTTGTAGCCGTGACTTTAAATTCGTTCTCGCCGAGCGTCGATACGACAACATCTTCGTTATCTCCCATGAACATATCTTCACAGTTAAGATTGAAGACGGTCGAGTTGAACCCAGAAGCCTGTATTTTTTCCTCTCCGTTACTGACAGTCTGCAGGCCGACAAATACCTCTTCCTTGGCCGTGTAATCAGCACTATAGATTTTATAGAACTCTCCCTCGACCAACTCATCCGTTGAACTAATATGGATTTCCTCATCCGAGTTCTGGCTTGATGTCTCTTGGGGAGATACCTCAACCCGGTTATACGTTTTCTCATCTCCCGAGCCGGTTAATATAACAAATGACCAGTCTTCTTCGGGGTTCTCGTCCTTGACTCTTTCGGCCATGAGGGAGACCTCCAGCGAGCAGTTTCGTTGACCGTCCTCGGCCCATGCTATAGAGTGTGTTATCACAAGGAGTAATATCAGAAGGGCGAGAGTGCTCTTTATGGTCGCTACTCTCCTGTTTGCCCTGTTCATGATGCTCGTAGACTGTTGCACCGCATTTTGTGGTTTAGTTTTCCTTCCATTCCTCGGCAAAATCTCGGGTCAGGGTGAGATACTCCGCTCCATATTCCTCGCTCTGTTCGATCTCTGTCCCCTCATGCCATTCGTTGAAACTGGTGATGAGAATCCAGTCCGGTTGCGAGTTCCTCGCTATCTCCCAAAACTTTCGATAGAGGTCGCCACCGTTACGCTCTTTAACCATGCCCGGATCCCTTATGACAGTATCGTCGTAACCCGGGACAACCGTGGCTGCAAAGAGCTTGTCTCTAACCTCCGCTTGGAACGATGCCGACTCATAGTCATCCGTTAATTCGTCAAGTGGGGTGTTTACGGGGTTGTAGGTATGAAGGCCGTCAAAAGCGGACAGTATATCGGAAGACAGCCCATCACCGATAAAGAACCCCGAGTGACCCTTCTTCTCCAGTTCCGAAAATACCTCCTGCCAGACGGAGGGGTCGTACTGGTGTGTGACTCTGCCGTAGCAGAAGATAACTGGCTTACCGATCACCCGGAGAAATGATTCGCTTCCGGTGTAGTTGTCAAATACACAGGAAAGTTGTCTTACCATATCCCGCTTGGAGGAGGCCTTTTCGAAGTAGATGCTAAATTGGAAGTCCATCTCCTCACTTATCTCCATGAATTTTTTGAGTGTTTGGTCAGAGAAGCTGTATGGTCCCCACCATGATACTATAAAACCATCTATCCCGTTTTGTTTTGCCTGCCTTATATGTCTTCTTATAGTCTCCTCGGACTTCGAATCGTAGTATCCGGCCTTCGGTACGTTAGTGGAAGCAAAACTTTCGTTCGGGTTCCAGTGGTTCCACTTACCCGTCGGTCCTTCGGGACTTCCGTACCATGGATAGTAAAAGGCGAGAACCTTCTTGTCTACGTCCAGCTTTCCCTTGTCCGCAAGATTCACTTCCGGAAGCATCGACTTGGGGATCAGGCTCTGCTTTTCGTTTTCGGTATCGCCCTCTACCCTGCCAGAATTGGCCAGGGTGAGAAATGGACTATCGTCTTCATCCAAACGGTAGAATTGGAGTTTTGTGCTTCCTACGTCACCTTTAGTGATAAACGCCTTTGGCCCTACTGTTCCGACGTCTCCAAGGTATACTTCGTAATCAACCACCACCTCGGATTCGTCAAAAGAGGCCTTGTTGACGAATAGGTCATTGCTGGCTCTTACCTTTAGGTCCTTAGCCCCGGAAGTCTTTAGGATTCGATCCTTGAATAAGGCAGATGAGGCCCCTTTAAACAACACTCTGGTCCAGTCGGAGGTTGTGGTTAGCCGGACCCTGAACCCGTACGTCGGACTAGCTGCAAAAACCGGTACCAAAGTAAATCCGAGCAACAGAAGGCTCGCTGCCATCAATAACGCAGGCTTTGCAATTTTACCCTGCATCTCGAACCTCCTCCATTTTATCCACGATAAAAGGGAGACAAAGTTAGACCCTCGCCACGACGGCCTTCTCGTTTCTCTCTAAAATGGTGTAGCTTCATTAACAGAAAAAAACAACGCAATCAATCTATCAAATATTTCTCTCATTATTCAGAACTTAACTTGCTTTGTATTCTTTCAGGTACATTCTCGAAGTTGCTATCATTGTCGGTTATGTCGTTGCCAGACCCCTTTAGGTTCACAGTAAGTGCTTCTAACATATAGAACTCAACTCCTGTCTCGTTTTTCCGGATGGTATTGTCAATTACCCTACCTCCTGCCGTGTCTCGAAGCTGGATACCGGGCCCGGCGTTCTTGAGGATATCGTTACCTTCTATACTTGCCCAACTCAAGCCACCAAGCCAGATCCCGTAATCATTGCTCTTTACAATATTGCCTTGTATAGTCGCCCGGGTCGAGTTTTGAATCCTTACAGCGTATTCGTTCTCCTGTAACTCACTATTTTTGATCATTAGTTTTGCCGAATCCGCAGTCCGAATTCCGTTAGTCGCCCCGGAGACAAAACTTTCGGTGATAGTTATATCAGCCGAATCTCCGACCCAGATGGCAGACCACTCTTTACCGGAGACCCTGCTGTCAATAATTTCGGCACTGACGGAATCTCTAATATATATGTTGCCTTCTACTACAGTGCTCTTTACCGTAAGTTTTGGTCTACCTATAGTGGAAATGCCATTAGGACAAACCCCCTTATCCCTCTCTTCGCATCTAACTCCTTTGGCATCCTTTAAGATTAATCCTTCAATGGTTACCCCCACGTCCGATGGTCCAACTTTTACAATTGGGTGACCCTCTTTTGAGCCGGCTACCTTTACCTTGGCAGGCTTCGCTCCTCTGATGGTAAGGTTCTTGTTTATTACTAGGTTCTCCTTGTAGGTACCTTCCCTTACCTGCACAATATCTCCGGAATTGGCGGCATCAATAGCCGTCTGTATTGAGCCAAACTCGGATCCCTCTTTTGATACTTCATGAGTAACTCCAACCGTCGTTACACTCAAGGATAGAACCAATAAGAGAGAGATAGCTAAAGAAAAAGTCCTTTCTCTAGTAAGGGTTTTCATGTTGCCTCCTTTATTTCCCCTAAATCACTTTTCTCAGAGGAAATTTTACTATTTTGGGACTGAAGTGATTATAGAATAAACGGAAAATTTATCCAAATCTGGGGCGTGAAAGTCAACAGAGAGAAAAAAGTAAAGAAATCGGGCAGATGCCTCGTACTTAGCAACGTCTCTCGGTATTGTGAGTGTCTGTTCCTGAAAGTCTATCCAACCCTTTTCCACTCCACGAGCTCATTGGCTCTCATGCCTAAATGGCCAGCACAGACAAAAATTAACCGGTCTTTTTCGTCTCCACGTTTGGCTGCTTCCCAAAGTTGTTCGAACTCTTTTCTGGTTAAACTATCACCCCTCGAGTTGTTCACAGCAATCACCTAATTCAGCACCAAAATTGCCACCAGAGAACGTAATTTAACCGACTCAAGAAATTTAATCGAAAAAATCCAACGATAATCCATACTGCAATCGTCTTCCTCTACCTAGATGGGGTAAACGTCGCCACGGCGGGAACCGGCAGGGTCTCCTCCGAGTTGTTGAGTAAACTCGAAGAATAGAGACGCTGCAAAGAGGCAATAATGGCCTGTCTTAACTATGTTCCCGATGTAACCCAGTGAAGGTAGTAACCCACCTCGAGTGACAGGAAGGGCTAGTACAACCCCTACTTGAGGAGATAGTCAATGGTTTAAGTTCGGGTTAAAAATTAAATTCACGATAAAAATCAGACCTTGAAGAGCGTTTGATGCCTCCGGGCTAGTTGCTGGGAACTTTTTACTCTTCTCCCGCCTACGATTCTAATCCTAGCTGCTCACCCGTATTTACTAACCTCGCAAACCAGCACTCCTGCCAGTCCAAGATTATTTCTCCGGCGAGTTTACGGAGGGTCTCGGATGTGTTTTTGGGTGAAATTTCCGGGAGATATGGTCAGATAGGGGAATACCCGAGGATTTAGGGGTTCACTTACACCGAGTCCCTAAGACTCGGTGTAAGTGGGAGGCTTTCTCAGTCTACGTTTGGGTTTGTCAAGTTCGAGGAGGAGGGACATTAGAGTATTCTAGTCCGATGTTTGTTCGTTCAGAAAGGCTGGTTTACCACACACCACCCCCCGGTTCGCCCGGGAAATTTATTCTTTAAAACACCCATGCACCCTAGTTATAGTTTGAGGCTATATTTGGGGGTTAAACCTTTTAAGTGTGTACTGGGTATAATAATTTGATTTTCAGAAATAAATTTGATAAATACTAGTAATGCTGAGAATTTTTACCAACTCTTATGTCTTGAAGAAGCCGCTGAAATTTATAAGGAGGCATAATGACCTTTTCACGTAAGTTCATTATCTTGATACTTGTCCAGCTCTTGCTAGTCGCTAGCGTGGGGTTAAAAGGTGTTGTCGCTTCAAACTATTCTCATGATGATGTCCGGTTCCGGGGAATGGTATTCCAAGCGGATACTACCTATACCGGTTACATGACAGTGAAAGTATTTGACTCCCTTTCCGGTAAAAATCTAGAAGGAGAGAAGGTCAGGGTAGGTCCATTTGGTGTATCCCGCTGTAATATAAATGTCAGAAGTAACACAAAAATTACTACCACTGATCATGTAGAAGTCTATGGCCTTCACGAGAAAGTAGGCTATATGGATGGCCCTACTGTAGACGTAGATTTATGTCATTCCAACAATTATTACATCAAAAAGCTCCCAAAGGACGGTGGGGGTGAGGAAAACGGAGACGAGGATGACTCAGAAGATAATAAGGGACCATGCAGAGTAAATTTAAAAATGGATAAGAGAACTTATAGTGTCGGAGACACGGCTAAAGTAACTATCACTTCCGACAGAGTTGTAGAATATAGGCTTACAAAACATAGTTCGGAAGGAATGAGCTTCATTGAAAAACGATGGCTTAAACAGTCAAACAGGATTCAACGGTATGTGGATATAGAAAAGCCACAGGGTAGTAAGTACCTAGAGTTAGAAGCAGCGGATCAGAAAAGGAGATCTTGTGGGGATAGATTTAATTACAAGGTGCGGGTTGAAAGGAATGCTAACCCTGTTGCTACATGTAGTTTTACCCCCAAAACACCAGAAGTTAACGAAAATGTCAAGTTCAAAGGTACCCAATCGACGGACCCGGATGGCTATATACGCAGTTACGACTGGGACATAGGTGTAGACGGTCATATTGAAGCAGTTGGTAAGGTAATTTACAAGGCTTTCAATGAACCCGGTGATTACAGAATAGTACTCATTGTAGAAGATAATGAGGGTAAAAAAGATACTGCGCTGTGCACGCTAACTGTAGAGAAAAAAAACGAAAAACCATCTGCGAAAATTGATTTTGACCCTAAGTCCCCGTTTGTAGGTGAGAGCATTGTTTTGTCTGGTTCAGAGTCCTATGACCCAGACGGCAAAATAGTGAGATATAAGTGGGATTTTAACAATGACGGAAAAATTGACGAAACTGGTGCCAATGCTATTTATGATTGTGACGAACCGGGAGAGAACATAATTACTCTATTTGTTCAAGATAATAAAGGTAAATACGACCGGGAAAAGATACGGTTCGAAACAAAAGTAAAAAGTAAGGTCAAAGTTACAGTTCAAGATCAGTCAGGAGATCCTTTAGATGCGAAAATTTATTTGGGGAATCACACAAGATCTACAGGACAAGATGGAAGTACTGAAATAACTGATTTAATCCCAAAAGATTACACAATTCAGGTAACTAAAACAGGTTACAAAAGCGCTAGCAGAGAACTTAGCCTTCATCAAGGTGGAACTAGACGGATTACAATAGAGTTAACCCATCGTTCAAAAGTTATTGCAAAAAGGCTTGATGGCTGGACTTACGACAAAAAAGCTCTTCGTAGGATAGTCTTTGACGGTACAGAATATCAAATCCATCTATTGAGGAACAATTCAGGTTTTATTAGCTATCTACCTCTTACAAAAACTGGAGAATTACCTCCAAGTAGCAAGGAATTCATTAAAATAACAACTGCTGCTTCTTTCGTCAATACGAGCAGACCAAATAGTATTAAAGGTGATGCCGAATTCTTTAATTCTATGGCAGATAAATTTCTCGCCATTCAGTTTGCGGGGGAAACTTTAATCCAGATAAGAGATACCGCCGCAAGCTTACTGGGTGAAACGCTGTCTACTTATGCAACAGGTGGCGCAAGTGCTTTAACGAAGGAAGTAGGGAGCACTACACTTAAGGAAACGACGAAACATTTTGCTAAAAAATTTTCACGATCTTTAGCCAAAAATATGGTAGAAAGCAACCTAAATTTGGAAGGTTCAATTAAGAATTACGCAAAAAGCGAAATACTAGCGAGTAAAAAAGCTTGCTCTAAAGTATTGAACTTGGTTGATAATAACCATCAGTTGGATGAAGAAGAGAAGTGGAGAGTGAAAGAATTCGAGAAGGTGCGAGAGAATTTTAAGTCATGTACTGTTAAACTAATCCCTTCGATGCATCTTTTAGGCGATTTAAACCCAGAGGCAGACGTTTTCTCCCAACTAAAGGATGTAAGTGAAAAAGTTGTGGAGGGTGCTTCTGGAGTAGATCCTCAATTACTATACGATCTACTTATTCAAGATTTACAAGAAACTGTGTGTGATGGTTTATGTCAAGCAATTAATAATTATGCTGGCATGAACGCGGGTGTTGAAGAAAAAGCCCTGAAAAGTTTTAATACGGAGCTTGAGAAAAAATCAGCCAAGGATATTCTATCGGGGCTGCAAAAACTCGGCTATTATTCTTCGCAGTAAATAAAGACCCTATAATAAATATCGATCCCCACACAATTTTACAAGGGAAGCAAGCGAAAGGTGAAGTTGGTTTTTACTCTCGTACTGTTATTTCTTTGGTAGTGACAGATGTTGCGCCTTCGTTGTCAACCACCTTCAGTCCGACGGTGTAAGTTCCGGGTTCGGAGTATTCGTGTGTGGGACTTGCCAAAGAAGAACTGGAGCCGTCACCGAAGGCCCAGATATACCTTTCGATTGAGCCATCGGGGTCAACTGCGGCAGCGACGAAAGTCACGGGCTTGCCCGAATTCGGTATATCTGGAGAGTAGTTGAAGGAAGCGGTTGGGGGTTGGTTTTCTTTATCGAGGGTTAAAGTGATTTCTTTTTTTTCACCCCCCGACAAATATACTGTTTCTTTACTGGGTGAGTACCCGTCTTTACTGGCTTTTACAGTATAACTTCCCGTTGACAGGTCACTTAACTTGTACTTACCGTTCCAGCCTGTAGAGCCTTTGTGGGACCCGTTGAGGTATACCTTTCCATCCAAGTCACTGTCCGAGCTGTTAACTAGATTGACAATAATCGATGCTTCGGTGCCCCTTTTCACTCTGGAAGTATGTCTGGGGTTCTGAGAATACATAGGCCAAGGGGAATCAGCAAGGCCTCCGCTTTCCCCTTCTATTGCGTAGAGGTGGTGGTCATGGGACCCCAGATAAATAGTGCTGTCCGGACCAATCGTAGGCGAAGATCGTAAAACGGTTTCCGTCTTATATCTCCATTTCACAGCCCCGTTCGGGGTCAGTGCGTAGAGATTGTGGGAATAAGAGCCGATGTAGATTGTTCCATCCGAACCTATTGCTGGGGAGGAAAACACATCATCCTTTGCTGCAAATTTCCATTTCATGTCTCCTTGAGGGGTTAAGGCGTAAAGATGGCCAGACCCCAGATAAATAGTGCTGTCCGGACCAATCGCAGGCGAAGATAATACTTTTGTACCGGTCTTAAATTTCCACTTCATGTCTCCTTGAGGGGTTAAGGCGTAAAGATGGTAATCATTTGATCCAACATAAACGGTACCATCCTTGCCGATCGCTGGGGGGGATAATACCACGTCTGCCGCCTCGAATTTCCACTTCATGTCTCCTTGAGGGGTTAAGGCGTATAAATAGTTATCATTTGGTACCACGTAAATGGTACCATCCTTGCCAATTGCTGGGGGGGAATTAATGCCGCCGCCCGCCTTATATCTCCACTTCACAGCTCCGTTCGGGGTCAGTGCGTAGAGATTGTTATCATCGGAACCAACATATACGGTACCGTCTGATCCGATCGCCGGGGAGGAGTATACAGGTCCCCCCGTTTCGTAACGCCACTTGAGACCACCGTCCGGGGTTAATGCGTAGAGGTAACTATCAGTTGATCCGGCGTAGATAGTGCCATTTTTGCTTATTGCCGGAGATGACCACACCTCGCCTCTCATATGGTATTTCCACTTCAGGTTTCCGTTCGGGGTTAGGGCGTAGAGATTATGATCCCTTGAACCAACGTAAATGGTGCCGTCTGGGGCGATCGCCGGGGAAGTTTTCACATTGTGCTCCGTTCTGTATCTCCACTTAAGTCTTCCCGGCTCTATCGCACTAACTTCCAAGCTAGCGAAGAGAGAAACATACAACAGAGCAAATATTGAAGCTGTGAAAATAATTCCAGTCAGGAGGCGGTTAGTTGCTTTTGAATTCAACATTTTATCACATCTTATTTACAATTACTATAACAGGAAAATTTCAAGAGATGCAAACGAGGGAAGTTTAAGTAGCTGGATCGTTTCCCTGGACTAAAACCTGCTCCTTAATCACTCTAAAAGCAGCCAGTGCCGTGTAAACCGGATGAACTTAGATATCCGAGGCCCATACTACCCTCGGTCAATCTTGGTAATCTATTTCTCAAAACTCCATAAACCCTCGGTTATAGTTTGAGGGGAAATTTGGAGGTTAGACCTTTCTTTTATCGCAAATAGAAGCTGGGGTGTAATTAAGATAGGTCACTTTTAATACGGTATTAGTGAGGGGTCAATTCCTCCAATGAAATAAAACAGTCTGATGAAAAATCACCGGCTGATTCGTTATCAGAGCGTACTTATAGCTCTACCAATAGAGGTTGTTTCTAAGGGCAGGTAATAAACTGGCAAGATATTTTGTATGACATGTCAAAAGTTGATGTCAAAATCCCAGTTGGAGTAGGATTCTAGATGGCTTAAAGGATCCTTTTATAGTACTGCTCGACGACGTGAGCAGCAGGTTTCTTCGAGTAGTCGACCTCAAATATACCGTGATGTAGTGTAGATTCTCGAAATTCCGGATTATCATAGGCCTGCCCCCACGGTACATCCAAGCTACTTAATCGCTCAGGATGATCGGTGAGCTCCCAAACCATTGCGCCTTCCAAGCCGTTTTGATTTACCCGTTCTAGAA
>JAGXLB010000302.1 GCA_018334915.1 Candidatus Bipolaricaulota bacterium | reverse complement strand
TAACTTGATGGGGTAGCCCCGACTCGAATTGTTGGATCCTTTATTTCTTTTCCTATCAGGTAGAACTCCCTTGTATTGTTTGAAGTAGTTTTAACTTTGAAATCAGAGTAATTTATTGTAATGTAAGTATAGGAGGTGGATTTTTTGTTGAGTCAAAAATGGAATATTAAGGTATTCCTAGTTATCTTTATGGTTATGGTGCTTGTATCCCCAGTAGTAACTGGTCAGCAAGAAGAGGGGGGCTTCACCAAGATCATTGAAAACGCCCGACCGTCGGTAGTCCAGATCGTCGTTGGGGAAGATAACAAGGGGAGTGGATTTATCATCAGTTCGGATGGCTATATCTTAACTGCTTATCATGTAGTGGAAAATGCCAAGGAAATAACGGTTCAAATGGAAGATGATCAGGAGTATGAGGCGGAACTAGTTTCCTATCACGGTGGTGCGGATATCGCTTTACTTGACATAGACGGCAAAGATTTTCCAACCATCAAGCTTGCGAGCTCAGAAGATGCGAAATTGGGAAGTAACGTGTTAGCATTGGGTTACCCGGCACCCGGCGATTCATTCACAGCGACAAAGGGATTATTGAGTTCACTTAAAGAAGAGCAGGGTCGGAAAACTCTCCAGATTAGCTCCCCTGTCAACCCAGGTAACAGTGGGGGGCCACTTCTTAACTCCTCCGGACAAGTTGTGGGAATTGTATTCGCTAAAGCCGACCTTGGGAAATATTTGCAGCAGTACGGTACAGTGCCCGAGGGGATAGGATTTGCCATCCCCGTTGAGAAGGCAACAAATTATTTCAATATTGATGACCGGGGTAAACCCCATATCGAGAGAATAGAACACTACGAGGAGAATTTTACCGATCCGGAAAGCGGTTGGCCTATCGTTGACGGAGAAATCGCGTCCAAAGAATACGGGGACGAAACCTATAATATCACAATCAAGAAGAAAAATTACGAGGTTGTGGCTTTGGTTCCGGTACCGGTATCGGCTAAGGAGTTCACTTTCGAGGTTTCTGCCAAATCCGAGAACGAAGAGGGTGCTTATGGAATCATCTTCGGATATGAAGATTCAGACAATATGTATGAATTTATAGTTACTCAGCACGGTTACTACGGTTTCAACCGAAAAAGCCACGGTAACTGGAGCGGTAGGGGGAAGTGGAACGAAAGCACCTACGTAAATGAGGAAGGTGAGAATACCCTTAAGGTTGAAGTTACATCCGGGAATAATTTTACATTCTTCGTAAATGGCCATAAGGTCAAATATATCATGATGGAAATGGGATATCAGGGCGGGCGGGTCGGCCTGGCAACCTGGGGATTCGAGAAAGATTTTGAGACACAGTTTCACGACTTATCCCTGGATGTTGAGTCAAGGAGTTAAGGCTTTTAGAACTTTTGTTACTGAAAGAAACCAGAAAGTGAATGCCTCAAGGTATCCCGTTTTTCTTGACTGCAGGTATCTGGTTTTGTTATAAAGTTAGGATAAGTGCTAGCAAGCCCATACTCTTCACCCTTTTGGTAAATAATGGGTGATAATCTCTTTATATCCTGGAATATCGGGCTATCAGGCAAAATATTGTGCTCTCATTTGGCCACCCAGATCTGGGAAAACTTCTAGCAACAAGGACCGCACCCACATCCCAGAAAAGCTAGAAAGGCAGCAGCCCAAAGCGACCAGAAAAACCCTAAAACTATGGCGGTTCCAATGAACATATAGGACACCTCCTATTTTTTATTACAGTCTTAAGATAAACCAACTGAGAAGATTTGTCAAGATAATCCAAAACGAATGTTGAAATAATTCAACCCCAATCTATCACGTCAAGATTAAGCAGGGTTATAATAGCAGTAGAGCCAGACCCAACAATCCAGGCGACCAATCGTTGCCCTGTGCCGTTTAAGCGGACTTGAGCGCCCTGGCGGGTAGGGTATTTGGCTATTTTCTCATATTTCTTTAATACTGGTGAGGGTGAGGGCTAACCATGACTAAAAAGAGGAACTCTTATCTAATCCTAGTATCTTTCTTTGGTAATTATTGGAATCATTATGAGCTTTCCAGCCTACGGCGTGGATTATGACCAAGGCACAGCTATCGTCGATCACGCAGTTGACAGGCTTAATCATAGACCGAGAAAAACACTAGATTATCGGACACCCCACGAAGCTTACTATGGAACTGCGGAAAGTTTGACTGTTGCACTTGGGAGTTGAATTCAAGGTTCTTTCAGTTTCTCTTGATCCCTTTTGCTTCCTTAGAAAGCTTTCTTAAGATAGTTTAACATCAGGAGTACCCCTAGAAACATCATGTGGGAGGACAAAGGAAGAAAAATGTCAATTAAAGCTCTAGATGGTTAGATATCAGAGCTTATTATTTGAAATTTCAAGTAAAATTTGGAAGATAAAATAAAGATGTAATTTACTAGTCAGGCGCTCAGAAGTGAATAATTTACCTAGACTCAATCTTGGGTAAGCCCTGATAGTACGCGAAACTGGTGCGCCCGGGAGGATTCGAACCCCCGACCTACGGATTAGGAATCCGTCGCTCTATCCTACTGAGCTACAGGCGCGTGATTAAGATCTCTTTAGCTTTAAATAAATTTGCTTTGCGGCGGCTTCCTCGGCTTCTTTTTTACTTCTCCCCCTGCCCGTTCCCTCGTGTTCCGCCAGGCTTGCGTGGATTTTGTACCGCCTGTTGTGGGCCTTTCCGGTCTCTTCTAGTACTTTAT
>JAGXLB010000092.1 GCA_018334915.1 Candidatus Bipolaricaulota bacterium | reverse complement strand
GACCAACTCCTAACTCAGCTTGTAAGGAAATATCCCTACTATTTGAGAAACTTATTTATCTTCACCAATTGGGTGATATCTAAAGTGGCAAATCAAGTCGCTCTCCGGTAACTTTCAACCAGCACCCGGATGAGCTCCGGAACCTACCTCAAGGTCTTTGACTTCCCTCCGGTAAGGCTGCCTGATCCGTTTAATCGTGGATTATATTTCCAAGTTACATTTCTCATCTGGGTGCTGGACCAACTCTTGCTTGAAAAATTGGTCCCTAGTCCAAATATGATTTCCAACCCCCGGGAAGAGTCGCTTAATTTGGGTAAAAATAATTCTCTGATATTTAACCGTTTTGAGTTCGGTTCTTCTTTAACCGAAAGAAACCGAGTCCAATTACCAATATTACGCCAAACACACCGAACGCGATAACGAGGAAGACTTCCTGGAGAGCCCATTCGAATTCGATAGCGGGATTAGAGGGAGATTCAACCAATACCTCGAAGGGCTTTCGCAGTGCTCCGACCATTAGACCGATTAGAAAGCCAAGCGTTTCGGAGCGCCAACGATCAAGAGCAAAAGAAAGGATCCGAGAGAAAGCTACTATCCCCACTCCGGCTCCAAGGACAAAAACTAATATTGTCGGCAGAGTGGAGGGTAATTTTCCGACAGAATCCAGAAGATATTCGTACTGCCCCAGTACTAATAGAATGAATGCACCGGATATTCCCGGAAGAATCATCGCAGAGATTGCTATAGCCCCGGCAGCCAAGATTACAGGAAGACCATGGCCAAAACTTCCGCTCGAGACTCCGATTATCAGGAAACCGGCAACAGCCCCAATTATACTGGTTATCACAGACGAGAGATCAACTTTCGGGACTTCATAGTACAACAAGCCAGCCGAAGCCAGGATCAGCCCGAAAAAGAAAGCATACGTATAGGGCGGGAAGTGTTCCAGCAGGTACCTTACAAACTGGGAACCTACAAGCAAAGCTATTCCTATCCCGAGGCCGAGCGGAACCAGAAAACCGTAGTTGACACGTTTAAGTCCATTGTAGCACTCTTTTAATCTTCCCCTTAAAAGATCAAGTGCTATCGCTGGCTTAAAAGACTCTAGAGCTAAAATGAGTTCTTCGTAAATTCCCGTAATTAAAGCCATAGTCCCCCCGGACACACCCGGAATGACATCGGCAAATCCCATAACCGTTCCTTTCAGGAACAAAATAAACCTGGCCTTCAAATTATTGAACAATATTGATCATTCTCCGCGGGGTATATTATTTCCATCCAAAACCGATATTAAACTACAATTAGGTTATTTTCTGGTAATTGACGAATAATTTCAACGCAAGGAGGGTTCCAATTAATCCACGGAGGACCCACTTAAGTCGGGGGCCTCGGTAGTGTCCTTTAGGTTCTTGGAAGCGGTTTCTTCGGGTTCTTCCTCCTTGATAGTTCGTCCCTTCCATGTACCGGTGAGAAACCAACCGAAAGCCATGATTCCGACCACGAAATTACTGGTGAAAAGCCCCAGCCATATACCATCCGACCCCAGGTTTATACCAGCTACCCCGAACGCCAGCAGGTAGGAAACCCCCACCCGGAGAGGTATAAGTCTTATTAAAGACATTACCATTGGTGGCCTAGTATGGCCAGAACCTCGGAATACAGAGCTGGTCAATCGGAAAAGACCAAAGAACGGTATCGACCAGAGGAATATACTAAGGAAACGGGCCCCCGTTTCTACCACGTCCGGATCGTCTATAAACACCCTGAATAACGGACGTCTCAGTAGAAAAACGAATAATGCCAGTATTACGAGAGTGGAAAAAGAAAGAGTATATGCCCTCTTCGCAATTGTCGAGGCTCTGCTCTCGTTTTCCGCTCCAATATTTTGCCCAATCATAGTCGTTAGGGGGGAAGCTAGCCCCCATATAGCTACGTTGAGAAGGCGAATAATTCGCTGTCCTATTCCGTACGCGGATACCGCAACGACTCCCAGACGAGATATCAATCCCATCAATAGAACCGAACCAACAGCCGTTCCCGCCTGGCCAATAGCCGAAGGTAGACCTATTTTTAATATCTGTTTGACCCACCTTAACTTCAGAATCAAGTGTCGAAAGTGTAGATGGATTTCCAGCCTCCCCGAGAAGAGAAGGTAAATAGCTAAGACCGAGGCAGCTCCCCGACTTAAAACCGTCGCCACCGCAGCTCCTGCAACCCCCATTCCCGGTAATATCCCCAGGCCGAAGATCAGTACTGGGTCCAGAAACATATTTACAATGACGGAAGCTCCGGTCACCAGCATCGGGGTTATCATATCCCCGATTCCTCTTATAAGTGAGCGAAAGCCAAAAAATACGAACATCAGTGGAAGACCCGCAAATATTATTCTGATATAAACCAGAGCCTTGGGAAAAACGTCCTCGGGAACCCCCATAAGGGTTTGAAGAAGCTCCGGGGCGATTCCATAACCAATTCCGCCAAGCACAATCGAGCTGACCAGCATAAAGGAAATGACCTGTCCGGCGGCTCTGTTTGCGTTCTCGGAGCTACCAGCCCCTGTATGCTGGGAGACAAGCGATACGCCGGCTATCGAGAATCCAAACCCGAAAGAGATCAACAGGAACACGACAGGAAAACCCACGGTCGGTGCGGATACGGCTACCTTTCCTATCTTCCCTAGCCAATAAGTATCAACGAGGTTATAAAGCATCTGGAGGGCGTTAGAAATTATGACCGGCCAACCCAGAACCAGCAGGGTTTTTATTATCGGTCCGTTCAAAATGTCATCTTTTAGCCGTTCAATTCTTGTGGAAGTTTCTTTCATAGTTTTTTAATTATCAACACTAATAGAATGTTTGGAACCGTTTTTTATTGAATTTAAAATATCTTGACGAACAACTGTTAACTTTTTGAATGTAAGGAGTATTACGTTTTTGGAAACTTTAAATATTCACTACCACTTGTAAATAGTATTTAAGATTAAGTCCTGGAGACCTTTATCGGCATTGAGAACGAGGCCAGTAATTAATTCAAACGAATTGCTTAGCCTGTACCTGGCTTCACCCGTAAGCTTGCTTATCCCGAATAGGTCTGGATCGGAACTCCAGTAGGAATCTACTGCGAGTTCCAGATTTCCTCCACCTCCTTCAAGGGAAAGTGCCCCCTCGTAATCCGTTTCTCCAAAGACAAATGACCTTCCTGCATAGGAATATTCCGCCTCGGCGGATAAAGCGTAATCAGAGGCGCGCAACCGCCAATCATCCTCACCAAAATAAACTCGGGAACTCCCACCGGCGGTACCTATTGGATAATCGGGGCCGAAATTCTGGGCAAAGTAACCGTCCAATGTCAGGTTAAGAGTACTAGAGCCCGACGTCCCCTCGATCAGGGGGGTTTCAAGGGCCCCACTCAGAGCGAGGCCCGTATCGAAAAGGGTATTATTGGTATTTGGCCAGTATAGAGCAGTGGCCAGCCTGTTGGGGTAGTTCGTCAGATTCCCCTTCAGATAATCCACCCGGAAGTTAGTTACTGATTTTTCCCCCAGCAAAGACTCCCTTGGAGCTAACCATAGCTCCGTGTCGACTTCTCCTTCAATCCTGGCCTGAACGTGCAAAAAAGGCACAACTAGCGATCCGACAGCAAT
This sequence comes from Candidatus Bipolaricaulota bacterium, assembly GCA_018334915.1. Lineage (GTDB taxonomy): Bacteria > Bipolaricaulota > Bipolaricaulia > M55B111 > M55B111 > JAGXLP01. The sequence continues at coordinate 6,312 of JAGXLB010000092.1, read as the reverse complement.
AAGACCGATGAATAATAAAATATTGTTTCTCAGTGAGAAAATCGGGTTGGTTTTGGGTCCCGGTTCTTCTATTTTACTCATACCTTAGTGCCTCCACCGGCTGAAGCTTTGACGCCTGTCGGGCGGGCAAAACACCTGAAATCGAACCGAGGACGAACGAAAACGCTATTGCCCCGATCAGCAACCACGGGCCAAAAGAGGGCGTAAAAGGAGCAGACAGCGCCTGGCTGATGAACCTGCTGGCCAGAAGACTAAGCCCAACACCGACCAACATACCAATTGCGCCACCAACAAGACCAAGCAATCCTGATTCCGTCAGGAACAACCCAAGAATCTGCCCGTTCTTAGCTCCAACTGCCTTCATCACCCCTATTTCCCTCGTTCTCTCCAGGACTGCAGTATACATAGTGTTCATTACCCCGATTCCGCCTACGAGTAAAGAGATCGCGGCAATTCCGGCAAGCGCAATCTGAATCGTCCCCAGAGCGCTGTTGACCCGGTTACTTATTTCCTCTGTAGTAATGGTCGTCGATGCGGTATTCACCCGCGAATAAGCCTTCTCTATTTTGTCAGCGACCTCGGCTACATCTACGTCTTCGTATACTTCGGCAAGAACCAGAGAAGCCTTACCCTTGTTACCGTATAACGCTTCAAGCGAGGAAAGGGGGAGGAATAGACCGTTATCCAGGTCGCCGTAAAAGTTAAATTGTCCACTACTACCATTTTCTTCGTCCAGCCCCAGGATACCGCTTACCGTAAATTCTTCTCCCTCGATTATTAGCTTCCCGCCCGCGGAAACTCCAAGGTCTTCAGCAACGTCGGAACCAAGGACCACCTTGTTCTCCTCACTCTCGAAGGAAAACCGTTCCCCCTCGGCTACGGGGAACCCTTCGAAGTAGTCATCAAAATCGGAAAGTACTTCCGGGCTCATTCCAGAGACCCTCAAAAAAGCTTGACCTTCCAATCCTTCGGAAATTACCTGGAGGTTCTCGCTGCGAATCGCCGCTGACACCTTTACACCGTCTACTTCTTCGATGATTCCTCTTTCCAGGTAGGAACTCCTATCGGTGCTGGCATTGCCAAATCCGCCCCTCTGGGTGTCAAAGTTGCCGGGGAGAACGGTGACAGTATTGTAGCCCACCTTTTCGAATTCATTCAGTATTGAATTCTGGATCCCTTGGCCAATTGAAATTAGAGTAACTATTGCAGTTACCCCAATTACAACGCCCAGAATTGTTAACCAGGAACGGAGACTCCTGTTTCTTATAGAGTGCCAGGATAGGATCAGGTAGTCTAGTAACATCAACCATCCCCTCCGCCTTCACTCTCTCCATTACTGATTTTACCGTCGATCATATTCACTATACTGTCAGCGTATTCAGCGTCCCGCGGGTTATGGGTAACCACGACTATCGTCATGCCTCGATCCCTGTTTAGCCCCTTAATCAACTCCATAATATCCTTGCCAGTATCCGAGTCGAGATTTCCCGTCGGTTCGTCCGCAAGCAGAATATCTGGGTCGTTTATCAGGGCCCGGGCGATTGAAACCCGCTGTTGTTCTCCTCCGGATAGCTCAGCTGGCTTATGAGTAAGCCGGTCGCTCAGTCCGACCATTTCAAGGAGTTCGGCAGCTCGTTCTTCTCTTTCCGACTTTCCTATTCCGTGAAAGGTAAGGGGTAGCGCCACGTTGTCCAGACTCGAGAGGGTATGGATCAAATTGAAGGTCTGAAAAACGAAACCTACCTTATTGCCCCGCAGATCCGCAAGTTCGTTTTCGTCGTAATCGGATATATCCTTTCCGTCCAGCAACACCCGACCCTCATCTGGAATATCAAGAGCACCAATGATATGCATTAGCGTACTCTTCCCTGAGCCAGAAGGTCCAACTATCGCGACGAAATCCCCGTCATTTATATTTAAGTCCAGGCCTCGCAGCGCCCGAACCGTAGTTTCACCCATCTTATATTGCTTAGCAACGTTCTGCAGTTCAACCATCGATTCTCCCATTTTTACGATTGATAGTTAAATTCGATTAGCTCTATCCTCGTTTCAACCCCACCGTCTTCGAGCAGCTCAAAAAATGAGGGAAAGAGCAACAGATCTCTCGTTTCCCTATCAGCAAAAGCCATTCTTGCACGCTGATTCGGATAGTTTGAATGAGTAAAAGTCCCCATTACGACGTCCACTCCGGCGATATTATCTTTCTCCTGGGTGACAAGCCTACCACCATCGGGCAGCAGGATTCTATCATTGGGCTTTAACTCGATATTCCTATCGTCAATTGTAGAAAGAGGGCTGAGATCCATGCTTGGAGAACCTCCTTCGTCGTATCGCGATCCACCCGCGCTCGCTCCCCCGCTTGCTCCAAAAGCCGTAGAAACGTCTTCTCGATCTCGCCCCGGACTGGAAACCTTCTCGGTAACGTCATAGGAATCACCGGTGGGCTCAACCTTTATGGTGTACTCTCTCGCGGGAGCGTCGCTATTTGGTTCGCTGATTCGAAACACGGCTTTGAGAGTGCCACCAGGGTACTCGCCCATGCCAAATATTCCCCCGAAGACACTTACCTGGAGTAAAGCAACTGCCAGAATAATACTGAAACCAACCAGCATCGTGGCGGATGGACTTCGCCGTTCAGTAAATAATTTCATTTTTACCCCCTTACACTAATTAATCGAAAAATTCTTCCCTGATCTCGTTTAGCAAAATTTCGAATTCATCATTCCCGGCAAGGAACCTATAGATGTACATCGAACCGATAATCTGGTCTACCGGATTTATTTTCTCCTCACACTTCTCTCGTAATTCTTTAAGTTCTTCCCGTCCAGCCTCGGTGAGTCCGTAATACTGACGATTGCTGTCCTCATTGTCTTCCTCCAAGTCTACTTCTTCGATCTTTCCCTCTTCCTCCAACCTCTCCAGGGCGCCGTAGATAGTACCCTGTCCGGGACGCAAATACCCCCTGGACTCATCTTCTATTTCCTTAATTAGCTCGTACCCGTATCGAGGCTGGTCCTCCATAAGCGAAAATAGCAAGAGTTTCAAAAAACCTTGGGTGTTACGCAAATCTTTTCCTCCTCCATAACCATTACGTTACGTAATGTTACGTTCTGTAAAAGCAAAGGTCAATATCTTTTTATTGCCCGTCGTCGTCAGGTCAACTGATTAGTTCTTTCACCATCGTCGTAATTCGCTGTTAAGTCTTAACCTGCCTCCTGACCCTTACCCGGACTGATTTAACCTTTAAAACTCAGCAGTAGACAAAATCCCGGCAGCCAGTTAAGTGGCAGGAGGTTAGAACTAGAAAATATGGTTATTTCTTATGACCTACATCTCGCTTTCCAATAGTGGTGAAAGAACTGATTATATAAAAGTCCTCGGTAACCGGGGAGTAGCTGAGGTCAGTTGAGTAATATGTCAACTGCATTTTTGTTGTAAACGGGAGTATAGATTGCTAAAATAATTCAAAATGTGGATTTTACCTAATCTTACTTCTTGAGGAGGGGCAAATGTCGATATTGATAGATAATTCGTCGAATGTGGTGGTTCAGGGTATTACGGGCGGAGAAGGAAAATTTCATACTGAACAGATGAAACGGTACGGCACGAATGTGGTGGCTGGAGTAACTCCAGGAAAAGGAGGAACCGAAGTCCTTGGATTACCCGTATACAATAGCATAAAAGAAGCTGCTTCTCTCCACGAGATTGACGTTGCCGTGATCTTTGTTCCGGCGAAATTTGCAAAGGATGCCATTCTCGAGTCCGTGGACAATGGAATAGATCTAGTTGTCTGCATAACCGAAAACATACCTGTTCACGACATGTCTCAGGTTTACCGGTACGTCAAGAACTATACCGACTCTCAGTTGATAGGACCTAACTGTCCTGGCGTGATATCTCCCGGGTCGAGTAAGGCTGGAATATTGCCAGGAGACGTATTTAATGAAGGTAATATAGGAATTGTATCTCGCAGTGGTACGTTAACTTACGAGATCTCTTCCGAATTGACGGACAGCGGACTTGGTCAATCCACGGTGGTCGGAATTGGAGGAGATCAAATAGTTGGCACGAACTTCGTCGACGTTCTAAAGGACTTCGATCGGGACTCCGAAACGGAACTGATCGTCCTGGTTGGCGAGATAGGGGGCACTGAAGAAGAGCTTGCCGCCGAATATATAGATGAAAACCTATCCACGCCGACCTTAGGATATATAGCAGGATTTAGTGCTCCAAAGGGCAAAAGAATGGGCCACGCCGGTGCAATCGTTTCAGGAGAAGAAGGGACGGCGGAGACAAAGGCGAATGTCCTTGAGGACCACGGCGTTCCCGTAGGAAGAAGCCCCTCAGAGCTAGCCGAGTTAGCTGCCGAAGCTTTAAAATCCTGATCCGGCACATCCTGTTTACGGGTGAGTCTTCTTAACGATATAACCCCAATCCCCGAAGTTTATATCACAAGCCTCGGACTGTGATGCACGATTATTTACCTTATTGAACTCTTTTCGATTACCGCTTCTGCTCCTTCGTCCAGAGATTCCGCGGCGGAGATTCCGTTTTCCTCAAGAATCTTTCGGCCTTGTTTTTCGTTGGTGCCGGTCAGTCTTACTACAAGGGGGAAATCCGCTTCTTTCTCTGCCAGAGCTTTTACTATCCCCTTTGCTATTTCGTCACACCGGGTGATTCCGCCGAAAATATTGATGAAAAGCCCTTCAAGGCCCTTCTTTTCCGTCACTATCTCATAGGCTTTTGCCATCAGGTCGGCGTCCGCACCTCCTCCCACGTCGAGGAAGTTTGCCGGTTGTCCACCTTTCTGATCCAGGACGTCCAGAGTAGCCATTACGAGCCCCGCTCCGTTACCTATAACCCCGATGGTCCCGTCAAGCTCTACGTACTGAAGGCCGACTTCGGCCGCTTTTCGCTCCAGCTCGGTTTTGTCCCTTCTCTCCTCTCCTTCGGGCAGGATACGTTCTACTTCTTCCATTGCGCGGCTATCATCGTCTATTTTTACTTTGGAATCCAGTGCAATTAGTTCTCCTTCTTTCGTGAGGGCGACGGGGTTAATTTCAACAAGGGTCGCTCCGTATTCCTGATAGGCCTGGAAGAGCTTTTCAACCAGGCCGTAGAATTCCTTAAAGATTTCACCTTCGAATTCTGCCTGGTAGAGCAACTCTCTAATCTGGTACGGCTGAAGCCCCATTATCGGATCGGGTCGGACTTTGTGAATTTTGTCAGGTGTTTTTGCCGCAACTTCTTCGATATCTACCCCGCCCTCAATGGAGAATATGACTATGGGGCCTTTCGTTCCTCTATCCAGCAGAACTGAGATGTAAAATTCTTGCTCAATATCTACGGGTTCAACCAGCAGGAGGCGAGAAATCTCCTCACCCTTGAGCTCTGAACCCAGCAGGGATTTGCTGACTTTCCTTGCCTCATCAGGACTATCGACTATCTTAATTCCCCCTGCCTTGCCTCTTCCCCCCACCGGCACTTGAGCCTTTACCACGGCTCTCCCGTCCAGTTGTTTCGAGGCAATCTCGTAAGCCTCCTCGGGAGTACCAGCTACAGCCCCACCGGGAACCGGGATGCCCGCTTCCTTTAACAAAATTCTACCTTGATATTCCAACAATCTCATTCAGATCTCCTCCTTTTCTAACTCTGAAAAATCTTGCCCATTATTTTTCATTGTGACCGGAAGCCACTGGCATGCTGTAACGACTAAGTGACCGTGGGCGGATGGGACGAGCTATTGTGAATACCTTTATTCTTACCACCCTTCCGGTAAAAAAATTAGGAACCTTGCTAACTTAGTCAAATTTATAAATTTCCTGAAGCTAAAGCAGCATACCTATAAAGGGTCTCAATCCAAAATAACCGAGTAACGTAATGATTACTAGGACAATTACGTTTAAACCAACCCCGTTTTTGACCATCTGCGGTATTGTTACGTGTCCTGTACCAAATACTATCGCGTTTGGCGGAGTAGCAACCGGTAATATAAAAGCTCCAGATACTGCTATTATAGCGGGCAGGGCCAATGTGAGAAAGTCAATCCCCATAGTTTGCGCCAGGGGGACCAGAACAGGTAACATCATTGCCGCCGTACCCGTATTAGAAGTCAGGTTAGTCAAACTTACCATTAAAGTGATCGTAACGAGAAGGAAAAAGAGCACCGGTAGATGAGTAAATCTGTCCAGTTTCTCGGCCAACCAGATAGCGAGTCCTGAGTTCTCTATACCCTTTGCAAGCGCAAGTCCCCCTCCAAACAATATTAATGTACCCCAGGGAATCTTGATTGCCCAATCCCAGTCCAGCGCG
>JAGXLB010000301.1 GCA_018334915.1 Candidatus Bipolaricaulota bacterium | reverse complement strand
GGGTCACCTGGGAAAGTGGGACGGTTATTTCTTTATCCGTGTTTTCCGCAAGTGCCGGTACACCACCAAAGGCCACTAAACTTGCGCCTAGCAAACACACGAAACCTTTCTTGAGCCATTCCTTGGCCGTTTCTTTGTAGTCAGATAGGTTTTTTTGTAAGCTCATTTTATCACCGGAATTTTCATTTGAGTTATAGTTTTACCCATCAACTATACAAATAGGAGCAAGTTCTTCTTATTCAAAACAAAGGTGCAACCTTATCAACCAACTTCCATTATTTTGGCATTTTTTAAGTATTCAGAAAAGCCTTCGGAATCCATGAAAGTAGGAAATGTGGGGGACCCGAAAGCCTTATCACCATCCATAAGAAGGCGACCATCCTCTGTTGAAATTAAAATCGGAAGTACCGTACCATATTTTTCCTTCCAATAGTCTAGCCATTCCATACTACCTTCGGCTTCTCTTGCCTCTTCTGGTAGCATTTTTCTGTAAGGTAATAACATGGCATCATTAGCTGTTATATTGCTGTTGTACCATCTACCTATAGGCCAAAATGAAAAACCATCCTCACCTTGCATTTTTTTCGTTTCTAAGGGGACGCGACTTAAAGTGTTTTCATCAGTCATAATTATACCTTTATGGGTGCTTCGCCAAGGAGCTACAACACCTATACTTATATCATCTCCAACAGCGCCCACGGGATTTCTATCCCAGACAGTTTTATATTTTCCGTCAGTAGACCACGCCGTCTCGCGAAACGGATAATCTCCTCCCCCCTTTACTTCGTACTCCATTAAAAAATCATCCTCGCCATCTTGATTGATATCGTCATACAGGATGTTAAAAATGTAAGAAGGTGATTTCTCTTCTCTCCTTTCCAGACTATAAATCAGCTCTTTAATATCAAAATTGTTATGCTTGAAAGGTTGTAATTCATCATTATCAAATCCATACACACCCCATTGGTTCTTTTCCGGATCTATTTCTTCATCTACAGAAATAACGGGACTACCGTTTACCAACTGACCGTCCAAAATCTCCTTATCGTTCATTACTGTGTATTTCTTTATATCCAAGTTGCCATTCTCAAAATTCCCAACATAAACTGCATTATCTTCACCCTCGGAAGTATTTGAAAATAAAGCAAATTCCTTCTGTTTGTCTTCGTCGATATCTCCAGATTTTATTTCCACAATATTTCCGGTATTTTAATTAAGTTCCTGTAAATTTGCTTCTCTTCGTCTCTAAAAGGATATAGTGCTATGAGTGAACTCCTTTCTTCTTCGACATCATCCTGGTCACCTGAAATTCCAAATTTGAACGAAGTTTGGTTATATGCAAATACACCTTCCACTTCGGGGTCTCCGTCGAAATCATCTATATAGAACTCATCTACTTGAAAGTCTTCCAAGTCTCCCTCGTACTCGCTCGTCTCTACCAGTTCCTTGTCGCTGAAGCTGGTTTGTTTGGATTTATCTTCGCTTTCACCGTAGCCTATCTCTTTTAAATAGTCCTCACTGACGTACTCCGGAGATACAGTTACTTCTTCCTGGGCCCACTGGTCGGCAGCAAGCTGACAGTCCTCTTTACTTTGCATAACCTGGCCAATTGGAACGGTTACCTCCTTATCATTGTCTTCTGCGAGGGCGGGAGTCGCACCGGCTAACATGCCCACTGTAGCGAGGCCAACGGCCGTCTTTTTTAGACCATTGATGGCCCTCTCTTTGTACTCATCGGCGTTGTCCTTTACGTCCTCATAGGTATCCAAGGTCCTGGACTTAAGATTGGAAGTTTTCTCTAGAAAAGCTTCGTACAGGCTCGAAGAACTGGTTTTATCCACCATACTTTCACCCCTTTTTTGTCTTTCTACCCGCTCCTATCATAACAATTCAGAGGCCAAAATTTAAATAGTTTTATCCTTTACCGGGGACCAGGTGTTAGACGAGAGAAAAGCTATTCAGAAGTTGTCCATAGGAGATGAGTTCCTGTAGGATTCTTTCAGATCTGGCCCGATGATGGCGTGTTGTAGTCATACGGGAGTGTAATTTTTATTCCCTTTCTCTGAAAAGGAATATCCAATATAGAATAAAATGAATGTTAGTACAATCAGAATAAGTCCTACCTTTCTCCACTTAAAAATCATATAAAATAATATTTGTTTTTATCCCTTTTAAAATTATTCTTCTCCACTTAATTCCTCTATATTCATATCGCTGGTTGAATCCAAGAAGTTCTTATAGTTAAAGTCGAAGAAATAAGGTTTTCTGTTTTCTTCCCGCCTGAAATCCCTATCTTCAGTTACTACTAGACCATTTTCATCTGAATTATCGGTACTTAAAACAAAGGGATAATAAATATTTCCATCTTTACTGGCTATTTCTTTCCAGTAATTTACATACTCCGTAAGATTACCCGTAACCCTTCTAGCTTCCTCTGACATAGCATCTACTGGATACACATCAAAATCAGTTATATCAAGTCCAGATCTCTTAAGATTGGATACCCAATCTGTGGTGGTTCCCTTTTCGGGATTATACGCCCTCGCTTTATCTTCGGGTACTTCAAAGTAGAGAATAAAACTATTTTTCGATGTAAATTGGGGCTCAAAATTCCCATACATTATATCCTCGGGTATGTTGCCCCAGGGCAAAACGTAATTGGGTGAGCTCTGGGGTACTGAATCATTTTCTTCCGTATTTATCACATAATATTGGGCTCCCTTTCCACCAGAACCGACCTC
>JAGXLB010000300.1 GCA_018334915.1 Candidatus Bipolaricaulota bacterium | reverse complement strand
ACTTGATTTGCCACTTTAGATATCACCCAATTGGTGAAGATAAATAAGTTTCTCAAATAGTAGGGATATTTCCTTACAAGCTGAGTTAGGAGTTGGTCTTAAGGGAGAGAATCGCACGACTTAGGTATTAACATTGTCGATTTGCTTCGGTAGCGACAACCTCAATTCCTGACCAAATATTTCTCCCGCTATAATACCCCCTGAAATTCTCCCCGGTCAAAAGACAGCTCTTTTTCCCCGTCCACTACTATAATGGTCTCAAGCTCCTCATCTGCCCTGAACTCAACGAAGGCAAAATGCTCGGCCCGATCCATATCTTCGGCTCCAGATAGCCAGATCGGTGGGGTCTGTTTGTCTGTTACGTTGATCTTTTTCTTTCTCATGGCACTACTTTTTACAAAATAATTGATTCACCAGCCTTCTGCAAGTTTTTGCCTGTAATCCCTATAGGTTGGATTTCGACTGCAGTAAATCTAGTCTGGTCTTTTCACCAAAACTCTCCGAGGAAGCCTCAGGGCTTGCCCTTGGGAGGAATCGGCTAGTTTACCTCCAGCACCCAATTGAGATATGGAGCCTGGTGAAGTTATCGTACGCGTAACTTGTTGGGCAAAGCCAATGAGAAAAGGTTTGGTTTAATTTGGCCAGGTTAATCTTCTCAATTGGGTGCTGGTTCAATTCCCGGTTGTTAACCTTAAAGTACTTTTGTTCATATGTTTTTCAAGCCCCGTCCCTCGGGGCGGGGTTCTTGACTGTAGTTATAGTAGCCGTAGCTCTTTCCCGACATGTGGGTGAAATAATTTCCTTCCAGACTCATTTTATTAGTTAGTCCATTTCATTGAAGTAAGCTGTTCGTAATTTTTTATTGGACCTAGCTTTTTCTGCGGACTGTTTGCGAGTTTCGTTTGACCTGGAACGGGCCTTAACTTTATAGAAAATATGGAGAAAATACACCAGCTAGGGCTGGCTTGACAAACTAAAATCGAGCGAAACAGACCTTTATTCCCCCTTTACATCCTTTTCCTTTAATATTAGGAGGCTTCCTTGAATCTTGTTTTTTGTTTTCGTCGGGATATTTATTTATCTCCAGACAAGTTTAGTTTCGTCAACATCCTCATAGTCTTCCCCAAAAAAGCTTATAACGTCGGAATAAGCTTGTTGTGGTGTATGTCCTGCCCCTTCATAAATTACGAACTTAGCAGGCAAATCTTGTGCTTCGTACGTATCTTTTGCAAGTTCGAATCGATTAATCATTTCTTTAGAATACTCATCATCACATACGTCATCATAGTATTTTCCACCAGGGTCTCTAAAATCCGGATTGTCAGGAGGATTAATTATACAAGTACCAAAGAATTCGAGTATCCTATCTCTTTCAGTATCGCCGAACGCATCACCATATCCTAGGGTATCGTTATGGTCTTCACCCCCCATGAAAAGAAATTGCGGAGTCTCTTTGACAGCCTCTAAGTCTGTACTGGTTCCTACCAAATCACTAATATCCCACAAACCTATTGGATATAACAAGTTCACTTCACGACCCGCTTTTCCTTCAGCGCTCTTTTTGGGTATTAGGGGCATACCATTTAAACCGCCTGCAGCCACGGCAGCTACTCTATCAGGGTGCAGTATGGCAAATCTATTTGCGAAATTACCTGAAGCCGAGAAACCGTAAAGAAAAAATTCGTTTTCTAGCCGTACCTCATGGTTTTCAGCTAAAGCTGATAGCAGGTAATCGGCCATGGCAATAAGCTGTTCATCTATTCTGTACAATTCGTCGTTTTCATCACCAATATTGAGAGTGTTCCTGTCCAGTGCATGGGTATAATAGCGCCAGCCCCTCATTCCTGAGCGGGGCCTCGGATAAGTTGGCACTAATACGGGAGTATTTAAGCTGCTACCAATGTCGTGCCTCGAGGCAATTCTTTTAGCTGCCCTTTTATGTTCAGCATAGCTGTCACTGGACGTGCCAGTATTCACAGATTCAATCAGAATATTGTTGGTCTCACTCGTAGTACCACCATTACTGTCAAAATAGCCATAAGGTATGTATACGAAATAAGGCCAGTGAAATCCTTCGGCTGGTTTTTCAGATATTAAATTTAAACCCTCTGCGAGCCCAGGATAATCCGCCTTTTCAACTCGGTCGGAGGACTTATCTTCCTGTTGGTTTTCCTTTAGCCACTCTTCTGTTACGCATTCTTCTCCCACCTCTGATAAGGCGAACTCTGCTTTGGTCATATCTATTTCGCCATAACAACTGGGTTTAATCTCTTTTAGCGGAACCATTACTTCTTCTTCAGCTAAAACTACCGTACTACCAGTAGCGAGGAATAAAATAAGTGAAATTCCCAACACTAGAGACAGCGTTCTTTTAGTTGATAATTTCATATCGTTGCCTCCTAGTTCATTTACATAATATAAGAAATTCGTAAAATGGCCAAGCTTTCTTTTCTCGGTTTAGAGGAAACGGATTAGAAAAAAGCCAATATTGTTAAAAGCTTATCCCCGTTAGGTGAATTTAGTGATCGGTGCCCCGTCCAAATAAAAAAGCAGGAAAGGGCTCTTAAATGGTTATATCGATATATGGGAGCTAATTGGTCTACCCAACGAAGAGCCTCTTTCCCCGTCCAAAGACACCACTTTTGACCCTTCACGGTTGAACGACGTCCAGCACTTACTAGACACTTTATTTGCGCTCATGAGTATTTCGCATTATGTAGTGTCGAATAAGTGCTGGAGACCTCTCTCAGTTT
>JAGXLB010000299.1 GCA_018334915.1 Candidatus Bipolaricaulota bacterium | reverse complement strand
AAAAGGATGAGGCTTGTCGTCAAACAATCTACTCTCCTCTCGTTTGATCCGTAACCAATTCTCAATCTGAGATTCCTTAAATACTCCTCCTTTGAGCAAATACTCATGGTCCTCCGAGAGGGCTTCCAGGGCTGAGTCTAAAGATTTGGGGATGCCCTTCACCTGCTCTCGCCTCTTTTCTGGCAGGTTGTAAACGTTCTCACTTAATGGCCCGTATCCCCGTTCTCGGGGATCTATCTCTTTCTCGATACCGTCAAGACCGGCCATAAGTACTGCAGAAAAGGCGAGGTATGGATTACAAGTACCATCGACTGTTCTCAGCTCAATTCTCCTTTCCTCGTCCGATTGAACGTAACCGGGTAACCTGATAGCAGCGCTTCTGTTAGCCTGACCGAATACGAGGTTCACCGGAGCTTCGTGACCGGGAATTAATCTCTTGTAAGAATTTGTCGTAGGGTTGGTTAACCCCATAAGGCTTTCGCCGTGTTCTATCAACCCGCCAATGAAGTAAAGCGCAAGCTGGCTTAATCCTCCGTATTCCTCTCCCGAGAAAAGATTTTCCCCATCCTTGACCAGATAATGGTGTATATGCATTCCATTTCCGGGGAAGTCGTGTAGCGGCTTGGGCATGAATGTTGCAGATTTCCCGGCGAGATCGGCCATCGTCCTCACGATATGTTTGACGTAAAGAGTATTATCTCCCACAACCGGCAGTTCGGTAAAACCTACCTCTATCTCGGACTCACCCGCACCACCTAACTCGTGATGGTGATACTTGACGGATATCCCCTCCCGTTCGAGGAAGGATGTGATTCTATTCCGTAACTCCATCGTACTGTCCGCGGGCCGGGGAGCGTGATATCCTTTGTTTGCGAAAAGTGGGTGATAGGGCCGTTGTGTCTGTTCGGTTTTCCTGTCTTTCGAAAGTTCGCCCGAGTCTATTTCGAACCCACCTCGAGTCTTTTCATAGGAGAATCGCGCATCGTCAAACACGTAGAATTCAAATTCCGGACTCACCAAAAACTCGTCGGCTATTTCCCGTTCCCTCAGGTACTTTTTGGCTTGAGTCGCTGTCCGCCTGGGGTCGCCCGGAAACCGTCGTCTCCCGCCGTCTTCATCTATCAGAAATATATCACCAATGATACTTAATACTTCTCCCTCCTGAGTCGGGTCAAGTTTAGCGGTAGATAGATCAGGCACAAAGAGCATATCGCTATTTTCAACCTGACTATAGCCGTAAGAAGAACCGTCGAACCCAATCCCCCGGTCGAGAAATTCCCTTGTGAAATTGGACCTGGGAATAGTCAGGTGTCGCCACCTACCGACGGGATCCACCACTTTAAAGTCGATAAACTCCGCCTCGCCCTCCTCGAGTCGGTCTTTCAATTCAGAATAATCGCTATCGGATCTCTGGGTCATTTAACCACTCCCGGCTAAAAACTGATTGAAGTTCCACTATATCACATTGAAATAAGAACAATTTAAGATTCCTCTACCTCGAAACTGGCTCCAAACAACTCCCTGACGTCCTCACGACTCGCGGTCCGAGGATTAGTCTCTGCATTCACGTTATTAATAGCTCGTTTTACCATTTCGGGCAAATCTTCCGGGTCGAGCGTTACCTGGTAGTCGGATAAATCACGAATCTCAAGTAACTGATCGATCTCTTCAACCAAACTAGTATCCAATTGCTTTTCCAGCAACTCAGTCCTTTCCGGAGTAGCCTCCTCGTTAAATCCCAATACATTGGTGAGCAATAAAGCATTAGCCAGGCCATGATTAGTGTCGTAAAACCCACTTACCTGATGCGACATGGCGTGGATCAATCCCAGCCCGACGTGCTGCATAGCTGCTCCCCCAAGAGTGCTAGCCAACGCCATATCCCCCCTGGCTGAGAGGTTATCTCCATGGTGGACTGCAGTTTCTAGAGATTCGAAGACCAGCTCCATCGCCTTCAGAGATAACATGTCGGACAGTTCGTTGCTCTCCGAAGAGAAAAACGCTTCCAGGGCATGGGAGAAGGCATCAATCCCCGTGAAAAAGGTCAACTCGGGGGGGAGAGTCAGTGTTAATTCAGGGTCCACAATAGCCGTAAGAGGGGCCATCTGAGGCATACCTATGGATAACTTCTGATTATTTTCGGGACTGGAAATCACGGCCCAGTAATCGACCTCGCTGCCGGTACCGGAGGTTGTTGGCAGGGCAAAGAACGGGAGAGCGGGTTTCACGTTTTCAGATTGTCTGTCCAAATAGACTAAATCACTTTCCTGGTTAGCCAGACATAAACTAACCCCTTTCGTCACATCTATTGCGCTTCCTCCCCCTAACCCCACTAGACAATCAGCACCAAACTCTTGCAGAACCTTATAACCCTCCTTAATGTCCGACAAATGGGGATTGCTCGTTACCCCCGTAAACAGCTCTACCTTTTTTTTATCATTCCGTAGTTTCTCGGTTAGTTCTTCGTGCAATCCAAGTTCCACTATCTCCTCCGTCGTAACCAGCCCTACCCGCTCGAATCCTCGTTGCCTGATCTCACTAGCTACCTCAGTTCTTTGACCGGGACCAAACCTGACCTTGGTTGGTAACACGAAGTCGAAGCAGCCCGCGTTAGGTGTCATAATTGGGTATCACCACTCAGGAAAATAAGAAAAGGGCCAGAGCTGAGTCTGGCCCTTATTGGTATAATTCACTTCAAAATTTGCCTTTATCCTTCAATTAAACCGTGTTCCACCAGATACTCGTGGGCAGCTTCG
>JAGXLB010000298.1 GCA_018334915.1 Candidatus Bipolaricaulota bacterium | reverse complement strand
CAGGATAGATATAAAGATGACCGGCGTTAAAGTAGTGGTGCCTAAAGCTTCCGGCCTGGACCCGGAGAAGTTTATGGAGGAAAAACGGAAATGGGTACTGAAAAACTACCGGGAAATGCAGGATATTCTTGCCGATTTGCCGGAAAGAACATTTGAGGAAGGCGAGAGCTTTCCTTACCAAGGCGAAGAACACGAAATTAAATACTCTGAAGTTGACCAGGTCACGGTAAAGAACCGGGAAATCCACATTCCGGAAGAAGCCGTCGAGAGCAAGTCTCCTGGTGATGTTCTTGAAGATTTCCTGCGGGAAAAAGCTCGGCAGGATATAAAGTCAGTGATTGAAAAATATTCCAACGAAATAGAGGCAGACTACGACAAATTATATATTCGTAACCAGAAGACCAAATGGGGAAGCTGTTCGGGAAAAAACAATCTAAGCTACAACTTCCGGTTGATAATGGCACCGTCCGATGTTCTGGAGTACGTAGTTGTACATGAGCTGGTTCATCTGGAAGAACCAAAACATTCCAAAGCGTTCTGGCGGAGACTGTCGGATTTGTTGCCGGAATATCAGAAGAGTAAAGATTGGTTGAAAAAAAACCAGATGGAACTGGTGTTGAGGGAAGAGGATATATTTTAAGCACAAGATGTGGATAAAATTGCCTTGAGTGTCCGTCTCAAGACAAAATAACTCTAAACACCAGCATCTCCCTCACCATACTTTTTAGTTGAGAGAGCTAGTAGTAAAATAAAAAGCGGCGCTTGACATCTTTACCTGGAGAGCATCATAGAGAAATTTTCCATCCACAATAATTAGTATTTTTCTAGCATCTCGGTACAACCCTAACATACAAAGAAGTCCAGCTTGAAAGGCTCCGGTTCTGATAGATAAGATAGAATCACTATATTGTTTGGTCTTTTGCTTCAGCAGGATAATTCCGGAAGTATCAACCAAGTAACCTAAAAACCCATCTAAAGGAGGTTTATCATGCGAACGTTTGGCAACATCATATGGCATTTTCCGTTCCTGGGTTTTCTCGAGGCTATATCTGCCTTCTTGCTCGGCTGCTTGTTTATGATTACCATCATAGGCGCTCCTATAGGCCGGGGTCTTATGGAGCTGGGTAAGTTCTACCTTTTACCGTTTGAGCGCAAGATGGTGCCTAGCTCGGATGTCAATGTCACTTCTCCAAGCGCGGCATGGCGTGGTCTGTCGTTCATCGCAATGATTATCTACCTTCCTTTCGGGATCATTTTTGCGCTGTTCACGATCCTTCAGATAGCTGGATTGTTCATCAGTATCATCGGTATTCCAGCGGGGATTGCTCTTGGAAAGTCGCTGGGGACGGTGCTAAACCCGGTCGGCAAGGAATGTGTAAGTCGCGCGGTCGGAGAGGAGATTGAACGACGTAAGGCATCCGAAGAGGTCCAGCGCACGATTGGGACAGATTCCTCCTGAGGAAGTCTCGGCGTTGCTATGTAAAACGCCAAGCCGAGCTCGAAAAACAGGACAAGTATCGACAAACATCTCGCCTACAATACTCTTACCTATCCGGAAAACACCGGTCAAATACCTCGATCGGGGAAGCACTGAACCTCTACTTTGAGCACAACCCCGCAAAGGAGCCTGGGGACTATCTGTTTACCACCTACGCTGGCCGGCTTACCAGAAACACCATACGCGAATTAGCCGAAGCAGTTGGCTTGGAGGGAAAGTACGGGACCCATACCCTACGGAAGACCTTCGGCTATCACGCCTTAAAGAACGGGGCCCGGTGAGGGAGCTACAGGACAAGTTCAACTATAATTCTAGCAGCTTGACCCTGGATTATTGCGGGATAACTCAGGATAACGTGGACGAGGTGGTGGAGGAGTTGAATTTGTAACAATATAAAGAACAGTTCCATGAAAATCTGATAGTGAAGCAACGGCCCTTACCGCCAAATGGAAAAGGAACCCTTTTCAGCGATTTTGGGAGTGGATGGGGCTGTAATTGCTTATCGAAAGAAAGCTAACTTTAAGGAATTGGGGCTAATTCAGGTTATCAAAAATTGGTTTAAGACTAAAAAACTAAATAATCTCTTCAACAGTTCTAACCGGTAAATAAAGCTTATCCTTGTCTTCTGGAAAGCTTTGAAACCTATAATGGAGGTAAAATTCTCGGGCTTCTTCGTTAGTAGCCTCTACGACTACAGTGAAAGAGGCGATATCTTCTGCCACCGCATAGCGACGCTTCAGAGCATTGAATAAAAGTGCTTTTCCTAACCTATTCCCCTGGTATTGTTGGTCGACAGCTAAACGGCCAAGTAAGGTGGCTGGTATTTGAGCATAAGGGAGGCCACTCCCGACGTCTGCGGAAAAAATTTCAACATCGACTAAGTAATTAGAGAGGGTATAATAACCAATTATATCGGAGCCATCACCCTTAGTCAGAACGTAAGGCGTTGACACTCCTCTCTCTAAATCCTGATTGGCATATTTTCTTAAATATTTATCAAGGTCTTCAACCCCACAGTTGAAGCCAGACCGGTCGTGTAATGTCTTGTCTAACTGTTCAACGGAATACGACGGTGAAGGTTCGGCCTCCTGGAACATTCGCCTATTCGCCTATTAATTCTTCATGAGCTTTAGCCGCTTCCTTCAAGGCTTCATTAGGTTCTGGGGGGGTTCTTAAGTGTTTCTATAAAAGCCTCACTGTCACGCTTGGATAGCTCCAACACTCTGTAATCTTTTATTGTCTTTCTTGCTGCTTCTTCCACAGCAGA
>JAGXLB010000297.1 GCA_018334915.1 Candidatus Bipolaricaulota bacterium | reverse complement strand
ATTGGTGTTGATTTGTGGAGTAATTCAACAGCTCAGGTGGGGCAATTATCTGGGCTGTCATCATTTTTCTGTTGGATCACCTGCCGGCTTTTTCTGACAGCCATTCGTTTATCAGTGTCATAACCAGCAATTCTAATTTTAATCAAAAATCTGTTGAAATTCCACCAAAAATCAGTGGAATTTAGAATAACCATTTCAGTTTATGATCCTCGATGAAGCTTTTTTAGTGAGCAAAATTGTTATTTTTTGAGAAAAAGTCCCTTAGAAAGGAGACAATTAGTGAACAAAGAGCAGACTTCATCCTTTTCTCATAGAGGAGAGTAGAAAAAAAGATCACCAATTCGACAAAGTAGTTGTGAGGGGAAGAGGATAAAAGATTCTATGGGGGCCTTATCCGATGCCTTTGTTCTAGGCCTTTGAGCATGAACTCAAGCATCTGGTTCCAACTCTCGAAATACAAATAACGGGTTAATGTCCGAATATCATCAAAAAAAGTTTTGCGAGAGGGTAATTTAGACCGTAAAAGACGATACTTACTATCGCAGTATTCTAAAACCGTATGAAATAGGAATGCCAAGAGGTTAAAAGTCATGAACAACATGGATAAATATTCTTTACCATGACCGAAATTGTGCTCTAGATTGTATCCCTTTGTTTTGAGATTATTGTTGTTTTCGTTTTCAATCTTGAAACGAGCGCGGCCGTCAGCGACAATTTGTTCTACGTTGTGTTGATTGATTTCGAGATTAGTGGCAAACGCATTTTTATATAAGATCTTTTGTTTTTCATCAGTGATGGTTAGCTCGCACCAATTCACCCACAGGGTATCCTCGGAGTCTCTTAAGGGAAGATGGTTGGCGTATCTAAAGGTTTGGATTTCATTGAATTTTCCGTTCCAATGTTTCTTGGTCAAAGAGAAAACATGCACACCTTCTTCAAAAGCGTTCAACCATTCATAAAGCGCTTTGTGGGAGTCCGGCTTACAGGTGAGAATAAAATCGAAACCTTGCTCTAAAAGAAGCACGCACAGGGGATGTTTGCAATACAAGTCATCCCCTAAGACGGTCATCCCCAAAGGAGCATAGTCAGAGCCATTTTGTGTAATCCAGCGTTTGGCTGCTGCATTTTCACAGTCTTGTTTGTTATGTCCATCTTGTGGTGTAATGAATTCTGGAGGCAAGGAAATAACTTTATCGTTTCCGGGTGTTACAATAACCGGTGTAATTGCACTATGGTAAAAGGTGGTAGATCCGTCTTTATGATTGATTCTTAAGCATTTGTCACAATGTATAGTTTTGGAGGAATGATACCAAGTACCGTCTAAAGCAACCAATAGATTATGGTTAAAAGAACGGTAGGAGTCTAAGATCTCGGTTTGTTCTAAGGTGTTGAAAATTTTCTTAAAGACAGGAAAGAAAAATTTTGGGTCGATATTATCGAGATACTTCCGAATATGGTTATCGGTAGGTATATTTTTGACTCTAAAAAAGGATTCGGCGTTGTCTTTTCCCTTTAGTTCTCTCATGGATTTTTGAAATGTCAGAAAGGATGGGCTTTGGGTAAAAAACACGGAAAAGGCGGATAAAGCAATATCCTCCATGGTATATTTCATGTTATTGCCGGCGCGTTGATCTGGTAGAGATCCAATAATTGAGATAAAATAATCAACCAGGTCTTCAAAGTTGAGCTTAGATTTCATTGCATAAGACCTGTTGAATGTTTCGAGTTAGAGGATACAGCCAGATGTCTTTGATTGAAACGGACAAGTCGTGTTTCCTGTCCTGCCGGGATCGCCCCTTAGTTTTACCTATCCTGCGCCAGTTGGCAGCTTTGTAGCAGGTTCCTTTAAAATGGGGTGTTTCGACAAAGGTCTCAAGCAAATGAACTGGATGACCGTATCGGTTCATCCAATCCTTTTTAATGCGGCGGGTAATCAGTCCCAGGATGTGGCTAGCTAAGTGTGGAATTCTGATGACCCATGGGAGTATAAGGAAACGAGCATTGTTGGTTAATAGGTGCAGGTTTGCTTCACGTTGTTTGGTATTCCACCCGATAAAATTATCCCGATCGGCGGTTTTCCAAGCGGCTGAACCGAAAAGTAGACAGGCTAAGTCCCGCCCCTGACGGTCTTTGACAAGATACTTTATGTTTTTACCCACGGTTTTGTTAAAACCACGATAATGGTATTGGTTTAAATAAAATCCGACACAATGGTCTTCGTAGGAATTAGAAGTTGGAATCGTAACTGACAATGGAGTAAAGCAATTTAATGTTCCACTTATTGGTTGCTTTTGGGGGAGGTAAAAACCCTCCGGATAGGGAGGAGGTGAGTGCCGAGATTTTGTTTGAACAGGTGGGAGTTTTAAATAACCTCGTTGTTCAAGTTTGTCGATCAAACTACGGGCGGCAAAAGTTTTAAGTTGTCCAGTATGAGTACGCCAATCCCATTGCTCGCAGATATGTTTTGAGATTTTATGTCTACTCCAATCGGGATGATCGCGAACGATACTGCGTAGCCAACTAAGTTCTGAAGAACCAATTGATCGACCCTGACATGTGATAGGTTTTTCCATGCGAAGACAATGACATAAAATTTTATTTTAGTCCAGCCCTAAATGAAAAATTTTTAAAATTAGAATTGCTGATTATTAGTTGCAACGGTTGCTAAAAATGATTAAATTGGAGAAAATGGGGTGAGTGATCTTTTCAACAAGATATACGGCCTTATCAAGGCTGGTGAGGTTTTGATATCAGAGCATGGATATGATGAATTGGCT
>JAGXLB010000296.1 GCA_018334915.1 Candidatus Bipolaricaulota bacterium | reverse complement strand
ACTTCAACGAGACTTTAAGCAAGGAGGTAGAAAGGTCCGAAAGGTACTCCAGACCTATTGCCTTTCTGATGATCGACGTCAATCGGTTCAAAGAGATCAACGACCGTTACTCCCACCAAACAGGGGATGAGGTATTAAAGGAAGTGGCCAAGCTCCTCAAGGATAATATCCGAGAAGTCGATACGGTCGTCCGATACGGAGGCGACGAGTTCCTGATCATGCTTCCGGAAACGGATGGGGAATCCAGCTACACAGTTACCCGATTAAGAGAAAAACTGGAGGAATGGAACCGGAACTCCGATCTTCTCGACTTTCCTTTAACCCTGGCAATAGGTAGTACCCACTGGAGCCCGGAACAGGACCGTGAGGTTGAGAAAGCACTAAAAGAAGTGGACGAGAAGATGTACGAGGATAAAAGGGAATCGAACAACGGCAGATGATTGGCGGCATGCTTTGCAACACTCACCCCTAGAATGTTACATGAAAGATCAATCCTGACCAATTTATCTCGCTTTTTAACCCGCCGGTAGTGCTTATATAAACGAAAATACTGACAGAATAGGCTAACTTGACAGCAATTGCAGGTGAGGCTCCTCAGGTAGGATCAGAGGGTCCAAATTGAGCCATATTAAGGAACTGGAGCCCCTCTCGGAGTAATTTAATTAGGTAAAGGATCCAGATCTGCCAAGAGAAATCTCAACTAACCTTAAAAAGTAGTTGCAGGCTAGCCTCTGACGTGAACGAGACCTCGGGGATAGGATTTGGTAGAAATAGCAAGCTCTGAGAGGCTCATAATTTGCTTTTCAGCGGTCCGGCTCATCCTGGAAGGGGCTATTTTGGGTATTTTCTCTAGCTTTTTCCGAAAAAGTGCCGGTCTTTCTCCAGAAAGTGAAAGAAAAGTGATAAATGTCTGCTACAAAGTCGTTAAAAAGTTTAAACTAATTGTTATAATTTTGATGAAAGGTCATATGAAAAGTGCATTTCTAAAAGGACGGTGAATAATAATGATAGCCAAAAGAGAAGGAGTCTGTGGTGGCCGTGAGACCATAAAAGGCCACCGTATCCCGGTCTGGCAAATAGCCAAACTTTATATAGAAGGTTCTTCGGTAGAAGAGATCGGAGAAAAATTTCCCCGCCTTTCCCGGGATGAAATTAACCAGGCTATCAGGTTCTACAAGAAGAACGAGGAAAAAATCAGTACACAAATTGAGGAAAACGAACCGGAGAACGTGATTACGCCGTCCACGCCAAATGCCCATATCTTAAACGATAGAGAGTAGCCTTTTAATGTCCTCCTCCCCTTCTCTTTACCTTGATGAGGATGCTTCTGACCGTAATCAAAAAGGCAATAGAGAAAACCCGATTCGACGTCCTTTCAACATACGATGAAGGGATGGAAGGAGCTTCTGATACAGAACAACTAGAATTTGCAACTTCTGAGGAAAGGGTTATATTCTCTTTCAATGCTAAGGATTTTCGCCAACTACATGAGGAGTGGCTCAATAAGGATAAAGAACATTACGGTATCTTGCTGACACCTCAACAGAAGAGCAGTAGGAAGAGAATTATTGAGAGAATCAAATATTTTCTAAAAAAATACGAGGGCAAAAAACATTACGTAAAGAATAATATCTTTTATATTCCTTACAATATACAACAGTAAAGGTTAGTTAATCCAACGTAGCCCCTCGATTATCCCGGTCGGGGGGTTAATCTTTTTATACATTGTAATATCCTATCATTAGTCAAAAGTCTATGCTCTTGTTGCCGTTTTAAGCGGTTTTTAGCTGCCCGGCGGGGTAGAAGAGAGGGGTAAGGCCCCATTCTTTGACTTTTCGCAAAATTCACCTTAAAACTATCTTTAGGAGAGGCTGGTGCAACCTCCAAGGTACAATCGCCACCGCCTGGGGAGCTTGGGGGGCGGCCTCTCCTAACTAACCTACTCCCCAAACCGCTAAAAAGGCATTTCCTTATCTAGTTACAGGTTCAACTCTTCCACCACCTGGTCCACGTTATCCTGGGTTATCCCGCAATAATCCAACGTTAAACTGGACGAATTATGGTTGAACTTGTCCTGAAGCTCCCTCACCGGTGCCCCGTTCTTTAAGGCGTGGTAACCGAAGGTTTTACGTAAGGTATGGGTCCCATACCTCCCTTCTAAGCCAACTGCTTCGGTCAGCTCGTGGATGATATCGTTTGCCCGTTGTCTGGTGAGCCTTCCGGCGTAGGTGGTAAACAAATGGTCCCCAGGCTCCTTTGCGGGGTTATGCTCGAAATAAAGGTTTAGTGCCTGTCTGATTGAGGTATTTATCCGGTGTTTTCCGGATTTGTTCGTCTTCCCTTTTCTCAACCTTATGTGGTCGTAGTATTCCCCGTTTTCTTTTCTCACGTCTCTTACTTTAAGCTCCAGGATGTCGCTGATACGCAGAGCCGTATTTAGCCCGATGGTTACCCAAAGCAGGTCCCGGTACTTACCGTTTCCTTTGAGGATAGATTTGATCGTTTTTACCTTGTCTTTGTCCCGAATCGGTTCGACTTTTTCCACCCTTACACCCCCTCAAATTTGTTTACTAACAGTTAATATAACTCATTTAGTAAAAGCAGGCAAGTTCGGCCAACTGATGGAACCCTTACAGGAACTAGGAGAGGTGGAATAGGTTTACACAATGGTATTGTGTAAATCTGTAAAATTGAGCCCCTGAAGAGAATCTTTTTTAAGACTTCAAATTTTCAAATTCTAGGTTTTTCTTCCGGTCCGAAGTCGCCAAAATCGTAGAAAGTGCA
>JAGXLB010000091.1 GCA_018334915.1 Candidatus Bipolaricaulota bacterium | reverse complement strand
GGATTGGAAGGTTTCTAGCCCCGGCAATCCGGCTCTTAATACCATGAGTCGGCCCCGGTTTGATTAATAATAAAACTGGGAAGCGATTCTTGTCCTAATTTTGAAGGGTTAGGTTACTCGTATGGTCTCTTTTCCACCCAGGAGGTAGTTGAAGGCGAGAAAACCGCACGGTTTAACCAAGATCAAAAACGTCTCCCCCAATTACCAAACAGAAGGGTAAGAAACGAGCTTCTGTTCTGTTTCAATAATTCACCTGTAAATTTGTCGGTTTCTTCTTGTGAAAGGCGCTTCGTTCCTTCCTGGAATCCTTTTTCGAGTTCCCCGATATTCTCTTTGTTTTTTACTCTGATAGTGTAGATATCAGCTCCGTGCTCTTTACCCTCTTCCATTTCGTTCCAGACGAGAAAGGTATATTTATTCTCAATTGCCATCCCAACGACGACGTCACACCCGTGAACAATTGATTTCAGGTCGTCTTTCAGGCCATATTCGGTTGGATTGACTATCTCGTCAGGGTCGAGAACCTCATCAATTATCTCCACACAGGTGGTCTCAGTCCGGGTTCTGAAGGTAAACGTTGGATGACTAAAATATACTCTCATCGTACCTACCTATCTTCACCTTCTTCATTATTTATCCCCATAAAGTCGACGTGTTGGCCCTCCTCTGTTTCTACTCCCTCCTCCTTCGTCTTTTCTACTTTCTCTTCTGCAAAGTCGGTCATAAACTCGTCGAACCCTCTGTAAATCGCTATTACACCGAAAACGGTAAAAATGGCGGCGGGGATTGCAAGCCATCTAAACGGCTGATAGGAAAATTGGATCCGGTATTCGTAATCGTAACTATCTTCACCGGAAACCAACTTAAAATAACTTACCTCTTCGTCTATTTCAACCGTGTTGCTCCCGTCACCACTCAGGGAGACCTTCTGAACGAGCTCCCTATTATCATCAAGGAGTGCCGCCTCCGCGGATGTCGATACTGTCTCATTGTCAACTTTTAGATTCAATTTACCTTCATTTTCCGGTCTCCTTTTCTCAATTCCCACGGTTTCCTCGGGGTCGACACTTCCTTCTTGAGAAAAGGTACCAGTCTTGTTATAAACAGCGGAAAAGGCAAGAATCAACGCCAAAAGGAGCAGGATCGCACCAAATAACATCCTCATATTACCGGATAAGACTTCCCATATACTTGGCGCTTCGCGGTTCATCTCTCCTTCCTTTCAGAAAAGGGATACCTCAGGTAGGTTTATCCACCGAAATGCTAATTAAGGAACTTCCCCTGCAAAGTGGCAGGCGACTTCCCTGCCCTCGACTTCTCTTAACTCAGGTTCTTCTTTCTTACATACATCCTGAGCGTAAGGGCATCTCGGGTGGAATCGACATCCGGGGGGTACATTTGTGGCATCTGGCACTTCGCCAGTAATCGGAAGCTCCTTGATTACCTCAACCATTTCCGGTTTTGGCTCCGGTACGGCTTTTAACAGAGCTTGTGAGTAAGGATGCAGAGGATCATCAAGAACGGTTGCTACTTCCCCTTTTTCGACGAATTTACCCAGATACATTACGGATATGGAGTCGGAAAAGAACCTTGAAGTCGATATGTCGTGGGTAATGTAAAGATAGGTCAGGTTCTCCTCTTCCATCAGATCTTTCATCAGGTTAAGCAACTCGGCCCGGACGGAGACGTCCAGCATTGATGTAGGCTCATCAGCCACAATGAAATCCGGATTCAGGATTAGTGCACGGGCTATTGCGACTCTCTGCTTCTGTCCACCGGAAAGCATGTGAGGATATCTATCGATGAACTCCTCGGCCGGGGTCAATTGAACTTCCTCGAGTGCATTCATTATGATCTTTCTTCTTTCTTCGTAACTGCCTCCGGTTCCGTGTATATCCATCGGCTCTTCCAGTGTATTGAAAGCGGTAAACCTGGGATCCATGGAGGAAAACGGATCCTGAAATATCATCTGTGTGGTCCTTCGGTAAGCCTTTAGTTCACCCGAACCGCTAAGTTCCGTAACGTCCTTTCCTTCCATAATTAGCTTACCGTCCGTGGCGTCCAGTAGTCTCATTACTACCTTTCCGAGAGTGGTCTTGCCACAACCAGATTCCCCGACGACTGCCATCGCGTTTTTCCGAGGTATTTGAAAATTCACTTCGTCCACTGCTTTGACCTGTTTTGTCTGGCTTCCGAGCATCCTACTGAAGAAGGACTGACTCACGGTATAGTACTTCTTGAGATTTTCAGCTTCCAGAACGGCGTTCATGCTCTCACCTCCCCTCACGTAACCTCGCCCGCGAAGTGACAGGCGACCTTCCTTCCCTCGACTTGTCTGGGTTCCGGGACTTTTTTCTGACAGACTTCTTCCGCGTAAGTACATCGGGGATGGAATCTGCATCCTGAAGGAGGATCAACTAGGTTTGGCGGAGCGCCCGGGATTCTTTCCAGCCTTTCCACATCCTTGTGGATCCTCGGGATCGAAGCCAAGAGCTTTTCGGTATAAGGATGCTTCGGGTTGTTATATATCTTGTCAGCGTCCCCAAGTTCGGCAAACTTTCCGGCATACATTATCGAGAGCTTGTTCGAAACCTCCGAGAGAATGCTAAGATCGTGTGTAATAAAAATCATCGATATCCCCAGTTCCTTTTTAAGCCCCTTAAGCAGGTTCATTATCTGTGCTTCAACGACTACGTCCAGCGATGTAGTAGGTTCATCAGCAATCAACACAGTGGGCGTCAGTAGTAGAGATGTCGCTATAATCACTCTCTGTTTTTGCCCCCCGCTCAATTCATGGGGGTATCTTGTAAATATTTCTTTATCCAGCCCTACCTCCCTGAGGATGCTCTCACACTTCTCCCTGGCCTCGTCTCCGGTAATCCCCTGATGGTAATGTAATGGCTCCTTCATTTGATGCCCGACAGTGTAAACAGGGGTCAATATGTCCATTGCCCCCTGGAAAACCATCGAAATACGCTTCCACCTTACCTTATTTCTGGTCTCCGTTTCGGATAGCTGAACAGCATTTATGCCGTCGATATTTACCTCTCCCTCGACCACCCGTCCAGGAGGCTGAACCTGATTAATCAGGGAAAAAGCCATCGTACTCTTCCCACAGCCGCTCTCACCGGCTACGCCCAACGATTCCCCCTCGGCGAGATCAAAACTGGCGTCGTCCAGAGCCTGGACCTCGCCCTTTCTTGTGAAGTAATGAGTAGTCAAGTTCCGTACATCGAGAACAGGATTAGCCATTATTCTCCTCCTAACAGTCCTATTCCTGCTTCATTTTCGGGTTAACTATCCTTTCAACAGCCATGCCGGCCGATATGAAGCCAAACCCCAGCAGCGTGATCCCTAGTCCGGGCAGCAGGACCCACCACCACATGCCACGAATAGTCGCTCCTGCGCTATTTGCCTCACTGAGCATGGTCCCCCAGGTTACTACCGTGGGGTCACCGAGGCCAAGCACGTGCAACCCGGCAGCAGCTATTATCGCCATGGGAACCATCAACGCTGCCTCCGCAAAGGCGTAAGGAAGCATCTGAGGGATCATGTGGCCGCGAATAATCCTGGCACCACTGGCACCCAGAGCTTCACCTGCTTCCACGTATGTATTTTGCCTGATCTGGAGCCCCCGGGCTCTAATGGTCTTGGCGATGCCTCTCCAATAGAGAAGGGTCATGATAAATATTACGAACCAGATACTCCGCCCCCATATAGTCGCTACAATAACCAGTATCGGCAGTGTCGGTATCCCCATAATAATCTCGTTCAGCCGCTGCATCAGCTCATCGACCCATCCACCGTAGTACGCACTTGTCATGCCGAATATCAGGGCAATAATCACTGTGCCAATTGCCACGGACAAACCAAGGATGAACCCCCACCTGGCGCCCCAGAGCCAGCCCCGGGCAATATCGTGACCGCTACCATCAGTTCCCATCAGGCCATAAACCCGGCCCATGAATATCCCTCTCGAGCTCGTAAGCTCCGTTCCCGTACCAACCAGCAGTAATTCTATCTTGTATTCGCCATTTAGCGGCTCCGTCCTGGACAACATTCCGTCCTGAGTTTTAGCGAACGCCGTCCGGGTTACATCTATCTCGCTCGGGCCGGGAACCGAACCCTCTTCGTATTGTTTTGCGAACCTGTAGACCTTCCGTCTCTGCTGGTTCCCTCCAAACAGACTCAACCTTGTTTCGAAGGTATAGCCGGATTCACCTTCAGTTCCCTGTATAGACTTCGTTGCCAGCTGGAGCCTCTCGTCATCTGGCCGGATAAGACTAGCTATCAGTGTTGGCGCCTTGTCCTCGTATTTACCATTAACGTAAAAAACTACATCTTTTGGAGGTAAGTCCTCGCTGAACTGGTAATCGTAAACCATCGTGGTAATTACGGACTCACTAGAAGTGCTCGAGGGTTCGTTCTTTATCTGGTGGGTCGCCTTATTCGTGCCAGAGAAGTAGTTCATCCAAAAAGGGGGGGCACCGCTGGGCAGGTCCTTCCACCTGTCGACGTTGTCCCACTTCTGGTTCGTGTCCGGGGCGAGGGAAGGTGATAGAAGGGCAAAAATAAGCATGGTAATTATCAAACCCAGACCAATCATTCCCGTCGTTTCGCCCCTGTACTCCCTGAATACACTCAAAAAACCCCTGAATAGGCCCTTTAACTTTTTCAAAATCACTCTTATCACCTAACTCATAGACCGTGAGGTACCGACTTCCACCCTGGGATCAAGCAGTCCGTAAAGAAGATCAGCTACCAGGTAGCCAAAGATATACATTGCCGAAGTGATAAACATCACACCCATAACCACCGGGGTATCGTTCTGGAGGATCGCTATCCTTGTCAACAAGCCAATTCCAGGCCAATTAAATACAACTTCGGTAATCATTGCCCCGCCTATCGACATCAACAGTGACAGTAACGCCGAAGTTACGACCGGGGGAGCCGCCGTCCGGAGAGTATGACCATAGATTACCTTGCGCTCCGGCACTCCCTTCGCCCTGGCTGCCATTATATAGTCGTCCTGAAGAACGTCGGTAACTATATTTCTCGTCACCCAGGCTCTTGCACCAAAGATGTTAAATACGATCGTCGCCAGCGGCAGTGCTAGCCTGTAAAGAACTCCAAGGTAGTAATCCAGACCGGTAGTCTGAGGTAGTGGCATAGCCGTAGAAGGGAACCAGCCGAGCTGATAGGCAAAAACCAATATGGCCAGCATCCCGAGCCACCACATGGGCATACTGGAAGAAGTCATGCCGAAAATCGATAAGAACCTGTCCAACTTACCACCAGCCACCTGAGCTGCCTTCAAACCAACCACAAGACCCAGGAAAACATAAATCACCGCGGCAGTCGTAAAGAGAAGAATCGTCCTCGGTAGCCTCGACATAATTATATCCATTACCTGTCTGCTTCCACTGGGTGCCGTCATCATGTAGGATTTCCCGAAATCAAGCGTCATCCTGTCCCAGGCGTCCATAAATATCCTCTTCCAGACTGGCTGGTTTAGCCCCCATCTATTCCTTAATTTCTCTATTTCATTTTCCCTCCACTCCTTCAACTCTTCATCGGATAGCTGCTGAAGCTCAGGGCTATTGCGTACCCTTCCAGTAACCGTCTGTCGGATTCTTGTTTGTAGCTGCTCCTCCGAAACGCTGTTAAATAAAGCGGAGAAGATAAGTATTACTATACCCAGGACAATCAAAGCTTGAAAAGTCCTGAATACGAGGTACTTCACCCTCGCTGGCATTTCTTTTTCCCCCTTGACAATAACAAATTAGCCAAGCAAAAATCCTCGCTTGGTTGCTTTAGTGTTTATCTTCCGGTATTAACCGGATTCAGAAAAGTGCAAAATCCCCCTACTTCTTCCGCTCCCCGCCGGCAAAGAGCAACTTAACTAAACCAAGTGACCCCTTCCCCAAAAAAATTACTTTAAAAAAATAACCCAGGAGAAAGGAAAAATCAAACAAATAAACTCTTAATTGAGATCATTTCAGTCAAGCGCCTAAACTCTTTCTTCTTGACCCCATTTCTTATTGTGGTGAAATATAATATTATAATATTCGATTCGATCCCGTTTGGTAGGAGTTTTGAGGAATCTTCAACCCGACTCTAAGAAAAAAGTAAACCAGGATGGGGTTCAAGCTCAACCCCAACCCCACCCTGGTTAGAGCGTCCAACTAGTTTACTTTGGGTTCAATAAGTTAAACTTACCCAATTAATTAAACCAGGACTATGGTGAACGTAGATTCTTGTGTGGATGCTTCCTGACCTGGCAGGTGGCCGACGACTTTGACCTCGTAGGCTCCCGGGTCAAGATTTACGGTAGCGTCGGCTGGCATCGTTGCCTGGAACACTCCTGGTTCCGAAAGTTTTGCCTGTTCCGTGTGAAGTAACTCTCCATCCGATAACAACCTAATTTCGACGTTCCCTTCTTCTGCAGGAGCGGATTTTTCAGTCGGATAGGACTGCGTCTTTTCCGCTTCTACGCTGATCGTGAAGTTAGAGCCTCGGGGCGTATTAGTAGGAACCTGGATGTTACCGAACGTCAGGCTGACAAATTTCAGGTTCTTACTCCAGTAATCCCAACTGTATGGGTATTCCGGATTCTCGACGACCTGGTCAAACCGTTCAAAGTTCATAACCTTGTTCTGGGCGTCGTAGTTAGTCAGCACGAACGTTCCCTGACTGGTGAAGAAGTGGCCATACTCGTCGTAGAAGTTAACTATACTGTCCACTTCCTCGGCTAACTCTTCCTCGGTAATCGGCGCCGGAGAGTTATTTTCTTCCTTGAGATAAGGAGGAACATTGAAGTTCTCCTTCATACTCTCCAGCTTTGCCTTGTAATCCTGCCCCTGACTTTCACTGATAAAGTGGACCCACTGAGAGTCTTCGGTCTCTTCCCAGGTATAGGAGGCTCCCAGAACGGGTGAAGGTTCCTCGGAGGCGACCAGTTCGCCTGCCGCGTAATTTACTTCCCACGGTTTACCGATGCCAACGTTATAATACATGCCGATCATGGGATCTGATGGGAAGGTGTAGTCGCCGTAAACGGTGAACTTCCCGTCCCCATGCCAGACGACACCATGTATCTTTTCGTACCAAGGTCTGTTCTGACCACCAAAACCACTGTTGTACTTTGGATCTCCTTCCCCGTCCTGATAGGACCATTCCTTGTCAAATGCCCATGAGGCAATCAGGTCCGTGTCATCCATCATGTGGCCGTCGTGGAACTTGGAGTACTTCCACTGATACGTGGCGCTGGTAGCTGCCATAGTGCCAGCTTCAACTTTCTTCCATTTCTCGTCTTTAGTATCGTAGTATACTGCATCATCAGGAACTTCCAAATTAGCCTGAAGCTCTTTGGTTCCATCCCCATCTTCATCCGTATACTCATAGTCTTTTTCTATATTCGTCCATTCACTACGCATGGGTCTACTCAGACCGGTCTGCGGGTCGGGAAAGCTGGAAGGATCCTGCAACAGTCTCACTAATCTCATTGTATAGGTGTCCGTCGACCCACCGATATAGTTCCAGTTATCCATGAACAGGTTGCCCTGGCTGGCATATTCTGCGGCATTCAGGACGCCATCCGTCGTTTTAATGGTTCTAGCTGTCCAGATGCTGGACCATCCAATCTTTCCGTCAGGTATAAAGGAGGTGACCGACTCTTTATTGTAAGGATAGAAGTTGAATGTAGTGGTCAGGAAAACTCTGACGCTTTGTTCGATACCAAGGTCGATGCAGTTCTGAAAAGTTTCCCAGTACTCCTTTTCCGTTGAGAGTTCTCCTTGGCTTATTTTTTTACCATACTTATTCAGTTCTTCATTCTTGTACTTCCAGGCGGTTTCGCCGGCAAATCCACCCGGTAAATAGCCGTAGAAAGGAGCGTACATCTGGAAGGCACTGAACCTCTCAAAGTAGGAATTGCCAGAAGCTCCCCATGCACCTGTATAGACATGCCATTTAAGTTCCTTGGGGTCTGAGTACCAGGCAGTTGAGATGGCTTTCCTTCTGTCCCATTGTTTCCTCTCAGGCTTGAAACCGACTTTTTCCAGTTGATCGCAGTAGTACTGACCTATCTCTTTCCTTTCGTCCTCGACTCTGATCATGACTATCGGGCTAATCTTACTAAATTCATCCTCATTGGGACCCTTATATGCCCACCAATAGCCTGCGGGGGAGTTGTCGGCTTCTATCTTCTTTAATTCTCCCTTGAGTTCGGGATCTTCCATGGCGGATTCCATAGCATCCGTAATCATCGTCTTTGCCTTCTCGAAATCCCCTGTCGGGGTTATACCGTGATCAGCAACCACCGGCTGGACGTACTGATCGTACGCTGACATGCTTTTCACTACCGAGGTAGGCCTAACTGCCGCGTAGCCGTTATATATTTCCTCGACGATCTTCTGTCTGTCCACCAGCCAGTTCGTTGCATAGCGGAATTCTTTAATTGAAAAAGGGTTAAATTTCCTTTGGCCACCCACTTCACAAGTGTATTTGGCAGAAGCTGCCGGGTTGAAGTAAAGGTTATTATACAAACCGGCACTACTGAGCCTGCCAATTTTCTCCCGCATGCTTTCGGATATTCCTTCGAACAGTTTACCTGGAACTCCCTGCAGGAATACATCCAGGGTGCCTTCAGCAGTGTCACCAATACCTGTAGATCGGCTCGTCCTCACTTCTAGTTTGATCTCTTTTACCAATTCACCTTCTTCCTGGGCTAAAACAGCCGTAAAAGCACCTAGAACTAGTAGAAAGGATAAAGCTAGGACAATTAGACTTTTAAAATTATAATTCATTTTACCCTCCTTAAATCATCGCAATTTTTGTTCGGGTTGAGAAAAAGCCGTCAGACCGACCAAAACTTTCAAAAACTTCAGAAAAAAGTCCTTCCTAACTCTCTAAATTACTCCACTAAATAACTACCCGTGATTCTACCACCTCCTTTCCGGGGACTGAAAAACCAGCCTTTTTCTTGCAGAAATACCATATTATTTTTTCTAAGCTAGGTTATTAACAAGGAAAGCTTCCCTCCTAAAATCATTCCCTAACCTCGGAGTTTATGACTTTATGATAAACAAACCAGTAATATATTTCAAATTAAACCATCCGGATAAACCTGAAGGACTTTACGAATCGAAAAACCAGGTGACTGGAATTCGATCACCGATTGAAGATCTTAACCGAGTGTGGATTGGTCAAGCTGTCAAGCTATATAATTTGAAGGGGTTCACTCCTGCTTTCGAAGTTCAACTTTTAGGAAGAAACTAACAGGTTGGGTTGAAAATATCCTTGCTGCCGAACAAACTAACTAAAGATAACTTCCTGACAAATTATCTAATTCACCAAAGGAAAGATTCTGGGGACAAAACGATAAATCTGGGGTATAAAAATGCTAACAATTATCTACTTTATGGTTTATTATCTGGGCTTACCCTTAATATTACTCTACTTTTACTTGAGATTTAGATCTCAAAGAGAGTTCATCAGTTTCTTTGAAAACCTGGATAACAGAGAATGCAAAGAAAACAAGGAGAAAAGAGAACAAGCCGAGAACAAACGTTACTGGCTCAAGATAATTTTTGTAGTCATTTTGATTGTGTTTCTCTCGTCCTGGCACCTGGTTACTTCTGAACTTGCGGATATCAGGATGAGGACCGAAATAGAGTTCGGATTTGGGGGGGTATACACGGAGAACCCAGTCGTAGTATCACTGGGGCCGACTTACGACGTAAGTAAGGTAATCGAGATCATGAAAAGCAAAAAGGAACGATGGCTACCTGGCAAGGTGAAGGAAGTGGTAGATTTAGAGAGCCTAACTAACTTCAAAGGGATAATTGCTGTTTACCGAACTTACGATCAGAGGTATATTATCACCTATACTTACCTTTCACCTTATCCCCTTATTAAAAGTTTCGGATTTAAGTACGTCAAAACTGACGACGACCAGTTAAAGATAATTAAGAAGGACAAGAGGACGATTTTCTACCCGCTATCCCCCGGAATAGTCGACAAAACTGCAAAATTACTGAGCTAAACTCTATTTGGACTCTTCAACTTCGTTGTCACCCAAGAACATATCTACTAAGAGGAGCGAAATCTCGTAAAG
>JAGXLB010000295.1 GCA_018334915.1 Candidatus Bipolaricaulota bacterium | reverse complement strand
GGGGATTACTTACGGGCTTACCAGGTCTCTCAAAAACGAAATCGCCCGAATAGCACCACAGGGGAGAGTTAACGCGGTCTGCCCGGGATGGACAAATACGGAAATGGCCGAACCGGAGATTCACGATGCCGAGAAAGTAAAAGAGACATTACAGACGTGGCCACTAAAGTCAATCGGAGAGCCAGAGGAAGTAGCAAGAACCATCGTATTTCTCTCCTCCCCCAGGCTTGCCAGCCATGTAACTGGACAAATACTTACAGTAGCGGGTGGAATGGAAGGCCGGCTTCTCCATCGAAAGTCGGATATAGATCCCTCGGTTGAGTGACACCCAACTATTAATCACGTCGAAAGGCAAGTAAACAGGGAACTCTTCTGGTTTAAAATACCACTAAAGCCCCCTCAAGGCCGAAAGCGCTATAGGCAAAGGAATCGGGGTCAGTGCTACCCAGTTTCCAGAGTGCGTTTTCTGTTCGCTGCGGGGAAATTACGTACCAGGTGAGCTTGCCGGATTCATACACCGGAGCGATATTAAACGCATGTGAATCATTGTATACCGTTCCCACGCTATTTAGACCCCACCGAACCATAACCAGGCTGGAAAATAGTCTGGCGAAATGATCGCAGTCGAAATTCTGCGATTGAAAGGTAAGACTATCCGTCGGATTTTTCTCCATTACCTCGTCCAGGAGTTCTTTCGTCCCCAGGACCCGGTACTGCCTATCGAAAACCCTCACCGTCTCTACATCCGGTGCTGCAGCTTTCAGGGATTCGGCCATTCTCTCCGCCGTCACAATGGTCCCCGAGGCCAGGACCTTTTGCTGCCATTCTGGTTTGTTTAACTCCACGGTCTCAGCCCTCACGACCCCACCGAAAATCCCTGCCATCGCAACAAAGATTAGGCAAAAAACCGCAACTTTAGTGAATTTCGCCATAATCACTCCACCTCATTCCTTCTTCCAACATGATTAAATAATTTTCCATCGGAATATAATCAGATACCGAGTTACCAGAACCAAGAGCGTAACCACCGGAGGAGTTACATTCATCTAAGACCCTTCTCACGTATTCTCGCAATTCGCCTTCAGGAAGCCGGGCCAGTTTATCCATATCTATCCCTCCCAGAACGCCTATCCTATCACCGTACTCTTCACAAAAAGTGGTAACCGGCTTAATTTGATCCTCGAAAGAGTGAAGTGCATCCACCCCCACGTCTTCTATTAGGTCTTCGATAATTGGTTCTTTGGCTCCGCACGTATGAAGGAAATAGAGTAAATTATTTTGGTGTGCTAAGTTCGAAATTTTTTTGTGCCAGGGCAAGATGTATTTTCTCAGGTGCTCGGGTGAAATGAGTGTCGAGGTTTTAAACCCCATGTCATCCCCCTGAAAAAACCCATGTAGCCCAGGAAAGCCGATGATTTTTCTATAAAAAGCCAAGATGGTTTCGCCCACTCTATCTGAAATTGATTTTAATAGATCCGGCTGTTGGTACAACATGCGGTAAAGAGGAACATATCCTACAATGGCATTCATCAAGTTTTCCAGAAGGCCCTGGGTGAAAGAGACAAACATCCCCATACCCTCCGGCAGATTCTTCGAGAGGTACTCGTAGGGCCACAGGGAAATTTCATCAACCGACGGCCAGTGATATTGCTCGAAGTCTTTCCAGCTATTTATTAACCCTTCGGTTTCATTTGCCCATGACCTTTGCTCGCCACTTCCATCCCAATCAACAATGGTTTTCCAGTTTCCGGGGAATATAGACATCTTTTCCCCGCCAATCAGGGTTTCGTCACCTTCTATCCGAATATAATCGTAGCCAAATTTGTACCAGAGCTGGATAAGGTTATCCAAATAAGCTTTAGTTGATTCCCGGTCATCAGCCACCGGAACAACCCAATCCCTGCCGAGGTAATTCTCTATGAGATACTTCATAGGTCGTTTATCGAATAAAAGCTCCGCGAAATGAACCCGTCCAGGGGATTTTTTCCTTAATATTACCCGTTTAAACTCCTCAATATCCGGTTCGGGATTTTCTAATGGTAGATCATATTTCCCGGGCATAGTATAAATCTCCGTATCTATAAATACTTGCAATTCTGATGATTGTAGAGTCCAATTATCGATAGGTTAGCGTAAAAACAATTTACAAACAACCTCGCAACGGCTATGGGTGTGTCCCACTGTAGCCTAGATCAGGACAGGGACGTAGAAAAAGGGCTCAAGAAAGCAGATAAAAGATGTACGCGGACAAAGATGATCATTCGTTACAATTTCTTCTAGTAGCCTTATACCCTGTTTACCTAAGCCGTCGTGGCAGTGCTCAGGAGTAGTTAAAAGAAGCCCTAAGCCCTACGGTCTTACTGTTGAAGTTTTCAGCTCAGATAATGAAAGGTCGGTGTATCAAGAGACCAGGAAAGAAGCATATTCAGACCACCGCTTCTTGACAGAAATTTCAATTCGTGGTAAAGTATCTCTAAGTTAAACATTTATGTAATTAGGAAAGCCGACTTAAGCTTACTTAACAGAAAACCTTGAAAAGGGCACACCTCTCGAAAGGGGTACTCGCAAAGCTTAGGATCCCAAGGAGGATTTCCGGGCTAACAGGGCTGACCTGAAAGATTATGGGGGAGGCAGTTTTGGTGATTCTTTTCAGTTTAGAGTCCGATTCGTATTTACCTGCTTTTCTTATCTCCTTTCTACCTAACCCTTTTCGGTTAACTAACCCCACTAACTTGGGGGAGGTGTGTTACACAAACAGGTAACCATCTATTGCCAGGGAGGACCATACCTTCTTTTAGACAAGGTAGAACAAA
>JAGXLB010000009.1:34441-35578 GCA_018334915.1 Candidatus Bipolaricaulota bacterium | reverse complement strand
GAGCCGTTGTTTCCCCGTTTAAGAGCGAGGAAGAAGAAATATTAACCCAGTACTACAAGCTGGAAAAGAAGGTAGAGCTGGGAGCCAACTACATAATTACTCAGCTGGGTTACGACGCGCGAAAGTTCCATGAGCTCAAACAGTACGTCGACGATCAGGGGTTGGACGTACCTTTGATTGGAAACCTCTACGTCTTATCCTACGGAGCCGGCCGGGCGATGAACCGGGGAGACATACCGGGATGTGTCGTGACCGACGATCTTGTCAAGGTGCTTGCGGAAGAGAAAGAAGCTGACGACAAGGGCAAACAGGCTCGACTGATGAGAGCCGCGAAGATGTACGCCTTCATGAAAGGAATGGGTTACGACGGCGTTCATATAGGCGGACACGGATTGGGCTATGACGACGTAGAGTTCGTTATCGAAAAAGGCGAGGAACTGACCCCGGACTGGGAGGAGTTTATTCCGGAGTTCGACTTTCCCATGGAAGACGGATTTTATTACTACGAAAAGGACTCGGAAACAGGGTTGAATTCTCCACGCCGGGCTGACCTGGCTCGAAAACCCAGGAAAGGACTGGTTAATATGGCTTTCCGGCTCGCGCACAATCAGCTTTTCGAACCGGAGGGTCTATTCTTCACCCCCATGCGGCTTTTCTTAAAAGCTATAGACGACACTTTTATGGAAGAACCGTTCCAGGCTTTTGAAAGAATAATAAAGACGCTAACCAATGACTGTCAGGAGTGTGGAGACTGTGCCCTGACTGAACTTGCCTACGTCTGTCCAATGTCTCAATGTCCCAAAGAACAAAGGAACGGACCCTGCGGGGGTAGCAGGAACGGAATGTGTGAAGTCTATCCCGACAAGCAGTGTATCTACGTGAGGACCTACAATCGGCTAAAGGAATTCGGAGACCAGGAACAGCTCAAAGAACAGGTGCCTCCTAACTACTGGGAACTTCGTCATACTTCTTCCTGGTTGAACTACTGGCTGGGGCGGGATCACGCGTCCGAGAAAGCGGGCATCGAGCCCCCAGGCGAAGCTAATTAACCATTCAGCTATTTTTTGATAAAGATCAATTGGCCGGCACCCGGTATTATCGATATCGGGTGCCGGTTTCTAATTGATATCGTCTGTT
>JAGXLB010000009.1:0-33729 GCA_018334915.1 Candidatus Bipolaricaulota bacterium | reverse complement strand
GAAGAAGAAGTCAGAATGATCGACGTCGGTGACAAGGATGATACGAATAGGGAAGCTAGAGCCAGCGGGACTCTTGAGATGTCTGGGGAGACCAGAGAGAAGGTTTTATCGGGTGAGCTGGTCAAGGGAAACGTATTCGCCGTCGCCAGGACTGCCGGGATAATGGCGGCCAAAAAGACCTCGGAACTCTTACCCCTGTGTCATCCGTTGCCGATAACGAACGTAGATATAGATATTGAACCCGTGGAGTCTGGTCTCACCGCGGAAGTAACTGTTAATTATCGAGGAAAGACCGGGGTAGAGATGGAAGCACTTACGGGTTGTTCCGTCGCTCTGCTGACAATTTACGACATGGCAAAGAGCGAAGAGAAAGGTATGAAGATAAAAGATATAAAATTACTCGAAAAATCGGGAGGTCAAAGCGGTGACTGGAAGAGGAGTAAGTGAAGAAGCAAATCTGGTTTCGATTAATACCAGCAAGGAGAAAGGAGAGGTTAAAACTCCCGTTGAGGAAGCAAATTTAGTTGAAGATCACGGTATTAAGGGCGACGTTCACGCCGGTTCCGAGATCAAACAGGTCAGTCTTCTCGACGTCTCGGAAATTGAAAAGATGGAGGAGAGAACAGGGGTAGAGCTAAATCCGGGTGATTTTGCTGAGAACCTTACCAGCGAGGGACTGGATCTTGGGAAACTACCCCTGGGAACGCGGTTGAAAGTAGGAGGAGAGGTTCTGCTGGAAGTTTCTCAGATAGGTAAAACCTGTCACGACGATTGTGTGATTAAGGAAAAAACCGGTGAGTGCATCATGCCACAGAAGGGCCTGTTCTTCAAGGTCCTGGAAGGTGGAAGCATTCGCCCCGGCGACGAGTTAGAATTGATAAAAGAGGGGAATTGACTTGGGTCACGAAGACCTGGTAAAGAATGGGATTATATGCCGAATTCTGACAGTTAGCAGCACCAGGGAGGACGACAAAGACGAGAGCGGAGAGATAATAAGGGATCTCCTTATAGCTGAGGGTCATCAGCTTCAGGAAAGGAAAGTTATACCGGACTCGCCGGGGAAGATTGAAACTGAAATTGAAAATGCTGTGTCGTCAGAGGCCAGGGTTTTGTTGATAACAGGTGGTACAGGATTATCGACCCTCGACCAGACGGTCGACGTGCTTGAAAACTACGAGGACAAAGAACTTACCGGTTTCGGAGAGTTATTTCGGAGTTTGAGTTTCGATGAAATAGGTCCCCGGGCAATGCTGTCACGGGCTCGCGCTTCGTTGATAAACGCTACTCTGGTTTTTTCCCTTCCCGGTTCACCATCCGCTGTAGAGCTGGGAATGGAGGAGTTAATCCTCCCCGCGATCGGTCACGCGATATACGAAATCGACAAGGAGTGAGGTTGATGAAGGACAGCTTTGGAAGAGATATAACCTATTTGCGACTTTCTCTCACCGGAAGGTGCAATTTCCGCTGTAAATATTGTATGCCCGAAGAGGGTATAGAGAAACTGCCCCGAGAGGAAATTCTTTCCTTTGAGGAAATAGTTAATCTGGTCAGAGCTGCGTCAGAATTAGGAATTAACAAAGTGAGGTTTACCGGCGGCGAACCCCTGACCAGGAAGGACTTACCCGGACTGGTCAAAATGGTGGATGCGATTGAAGGAATCGACGAACTTTCACTAACCACGAACGGGTCCTCCTTATCCGGGGTGGCGGAGGATCTATCTCAAGCGGGCCTGGATAGGGTAAATATCAGCATTGACGCCATGGACCCGGAAGTATTTGCCGAAATAACAAGACGTGGAGAACTAAGTTCGGTCCTTGCCGGAATCGAAGCTGCAAAGAGGGCCAAGCTAGACCCAGTAAAGTTAAATACTGTAATAATTAAAGACGTGAATGAATCGGAAATAGGCCCCCTGATGGAATTTGCCGCTGCTGAAGATCTCGTGTTGAGGTTCATAGAACTCATGCCCATGGGCGAGGCCGCAAAAGGTGCGATTGAATCCTTGCCACTGAATAAAGTGGAAAAAATTATAAAAAGGAAGTGGACCCTGGAAGAGATTTCCGGTCCTCAAGGAAATGGTCCGGCCAAGTACTATCGGGCTTCTCGGAGAAATACTTCGGGAAAGGTTGGATTTATTTTTCCCCTCAGCAGGAGTTTTTGTGATGATTGCAATAGGATTAGAATTACCTCCCGGGGTAAGGTCCGCCCCTGTCTCGCCAGAGACGAAGAGTACGACCTGGGTATCAATGAAAACACTTCCGTGGACGTTATTACCACGCGGTTACGCAAGATAATTGAGGAGAAACCCTACGGGCACCGGTGGGAAAAGCAGGACACCACTGCCGGAGAGATGTCCGAAATCGGGGGGTAACGGTGAAGGAAAAAGGGTTTAAATCATTAACGAGAGTTTCGGAAGCGAGAACGAAGCTTTTTTCCACCATAAAACCTCTCGATAGAGAGGAATCTCTTAACCTCCCGGAAGCGGACGGCACGATATCTGCCGAGGAAGTACTTGCACCACGACCCGCTCCCCATTATCGCCGTGCCGCGATGGACGGTTTTGCCGTAAAAGCTTCGGATACTTTTGGAGCAAGTGAATCGTCCCCAAACAGGATGAAAATTGGCGATTCGGTTAAAAGCGGTATTGCGTCTCCAGTGCATACCGGAGGTCACGTTCCCGACGAAGCAGACGGTGTATTGAAGATCGAAGACACCAGACGGGAAGGTGAGAGCTTAGACGTGTACGCCTCCATCGCTCCTGGAGACAACGTCAGCCCCGTCGGGGAAGATGTAGGGAAAGGAGACTTGTTGCTGGAAGAGGGAACAGCAATCCAGCCTTCTCACCTTGGATTATTGAGGTCACTCGGGGTAGAGAAGTTGAATGTAGCAACAAAACCAAAGGTTAAGGTAATTCCGACGGGCGAAGAACTCGTGTCTCCGGGCGAAGAACCGGGACCGGGAGAGACGGTTCAATCCAACGGGTTGATGATTTCCAGCTGCGTTCGGAGATGGGGAGGCGATCCGGAGGAACGAGAAGTACTTAGCGATCTACCCGAAGACCTGCGTTCTGCTCTGAACAGGAGTCTGGAGGAAAGTGACGCAATCGTCTTTATCGGGGGTAGTTCCGTAGGCCGGAGGGACAGGATCGTGGAGGTACTGGAAGAAGAAGGGGAAGTCATCGTCCACGGGGTTGCAGTACAGCCCGGTAAACCGGTAGCGCTCGCTCTAGTTAACGAGACTCCTGTTCTTGCTTTGCCGGGGTACCCGGTAGCGGCGCTTGCCGATGCCTATTTCTTTTTGAAACCACTAATCGAATATTTGGTAGGGGGCGAGAGGGAGCAAAAAACGGCTACTGTGGAACTAAAAAAGAAGATATCTTCTAAGCTGGGAAGACTCAGTCTAGTAAGGGTAAAGGTCGAAGACGGCGGGGCGTACCCGATTCGAGTAGCCGGATCCGGCGTGCTGTCCAGCGTGACCAGAAGCGACGGGTTCGTCCTGGTCCCCGAGGAATTGGAGGGCATCGCTGTGGGAAAGAGCGTCGAACTGCATTACTGGAGGTAAGAGATGAGAAAGGAATTTAGAGATCTTATAAGTCCGGAGGAGTTTCGGAAACTGATCAAAAGCTTCTCGCTTGAACGGAAGTCGGAACGTGTACCCCTGGAAGGCGCTCTGGGGAAGGTAACCGCGGAAAACGTCTACGCCAGGTCGGACGCCCCCCCGTTCAGTCGTTCACTGATGGATGGCTACGCCGTGGTGGCATCCGATACGTACGGAGCGGACGAAGAAAACCCGAAACGACTGGAAATCGGAGGGGAAGTTGAGATTGGCCGACCTTTTTCACTTACAGTAAAAGAAGGGCAGGCTACCGAAATCCCGACTGGGGCGGGAATACCGGCTGGAGCCAACGCGGTCGTCATGGTTGAGGATACGGAAAGGAAAGGAGACGAGCTACTGGTAAAATCGTCCGCTGTTCCCGGCGAAAACGTCCTCTCCGCTGGAACTGATATCGCGACTGGCGATCTTATAATCCGGCAGGACAAAGAGTTAACCCCTCTGGAGATCGCCAAACTGGCGGCTTCCGGTCTGGAAGATGTGGAGGTCCTTAGATCACCGGATGTAGGAATTATCTCCACCGGACCGGAACTTGTTTCTCCCGGTGGAGAACTACCCGAAGCAATGATTTACGACGTAAATTCGTCCCTGCTGATAACTGGAGTAGAGGAGGCTGGAGGGCGACCCCACGGAATGGGGATCGTGAACGACGACCTCGTCGAGATGGGTGAACTGATAGATCAAGGGACCGAGGAGTACGACCTGCTTATTTCCTCGGGCAGTACGAGTGCCGGTCCCCACGACATGGTTTACGACGTGCTGGAAGAAAGAGGAGAGTTACTTGCCCACGGAGTGAAAATAAAACCGGGTAAACCGTCAGTACTGGCCGATCTGGACGGAGTACCTTTTTTCGGGTTGCCCGGTAACCCCTCTTCCGCTTACGTGGTTTACATGAACTTTGTTGCCCCGGTAATCCGTAAGCTCACCGGAGAAAAAGAGTCGAAAAGTCCGGCTCCAAAAGCCAGACTGACGGATAGAACGACCTCTGAGGGAGGTCGGATGGAGCAGAAATTCGTCGGGATTGTAGATCGAGAGGGAGGGAAGCGAGCCTACCCGATAAATAAGGTTAGTGGGGCGGTTACGCTCCTATCCCAGGCCGACGGATACGTGACGATTCCGGAAGGGGTCAATTACCTGGATCGGAATGAGGAAGTCGAGGTTAGATTATTGACTGAAGACGGTGAGCTGCCGAAATTGCTATTTATTGGCAGCAATTGTGTCGGATTAAACCGCCTGCTGGAACTGTTGCCGTTTGGAACCCGGTCAATTCACCGGGGATCGACGGGAGGAATCGAGGCAATTTCCAACGACGTTGCCGACGTCGCCGGGGTTCACATCTGGAGCGAAGAGGGTTATAACGTACCGGTTCTGGAGAAGCGCGATCTTGAAGGAATAAAGCTGCTGAGGGGATATGGAAGGGAACAGGGATTGATTTTACCCTCGGGTAACCCGGAAGATATAGAATCTCTGGTGGATCTAATCGAGAGCCGTATACGGATAGCCAACAGAACTTCCGGATCGGGTACGAGAGTACTATTCGATCACCTGCTGGAAGGAGCCGCCGAGAAGCTCGGCAGGGATGTTAAAGAGGTAAGACGTGAGATTCCCGGCTATGAAGTCGAGTTGTCCACCCATAACGCCGTGGCTGCTGCGGTAAGGGACGGAAAAGCTGGCGCGGGAATGGGTATAAGGTCAGTTGCCGAATCAAAAGGGCTGGGGTTCATGAAACTGAAGGACGAAAAGTTCGATTTTATCTGTCGGAAGGATGCTTTAAAGTCTTCTTTCGGTAAAAAGTTCCAGGAAAAACTTACCGGCTCCGAGTTCGCCAGAATTCTAAAAAAGATACCGGGGCTCTATCCGAGGGATGGAGCTGGTGAAGTAATATATTCCCCCGGTTAAAGGGATGACTGACCTGTCGATCGCGATTCTCTGTGGAGGTGATTCCAGCCGATTTGGGGAGGACAAGACGCTGGTGGAAGTGGACGGGGTTCCCTTATACAAACTCGTCTGGAGCAAGTTGGAGAAAAAAAGCGACGACGTTTTCCTCCAGATCGACCCTAAGGACGAATACGATCTTCCTGCCAGGCCCGACCTCGTATCGGAAACAGGGCCTCTCGGCGCGATATATTCAGCCCTCACCCACGCCGAACACGACTGGCTGTTTGTATCAGCCTGCGACCTGCCCTACCTGGACACTCGGATAGTGGAAGAACTTTATTCAGAAGTCGAAAGTGAAACCGAAGCAGTCATACCTCGATGGAAGTCCGGATACCTAGAACCGTTAACAGCCCTCTACCATAAAAGCGTTCTGCCACGGCTTAAGAATATTTTGGAAGGCGGAACGAGGAAGATCACCGACTTTCTCGATCGACTTGATGAAGTCAAAGAGGTGTCGGTCGAAGGATTGATCGAAAGCGGAAAGATCCCCCCTGACTGCTTCTATAACGTCAATACACAAGAGGATTTGGAAGACCTGGATATATATTAACCTTCGACCCAATCCTTAACTAAATTATTCCACAGTTTATGAAGCAAGTCGAAAGCCGTGGAGGATCACTTGAATTTATCTTTACCCCCTCTCCCCGCTTACCTGGCTGCCGGGATTTTGAATATGTTCAATTTTTTAAGGTTAAATCAGCTTCTGTGGCTTAAGTAAACCTGGCTCCCACGCCCTGCCGATTGTACATCTGAGCTCCCCGAGCCTGGAAATTTCCGACTCGCGTGGTCTATCTCAACCCCCCTCTGACGCTTAGCGGGCAACTGATCTAACCGTTGAAGATCGGACATAGATGAGATCCCGGCAGCCCGCTAAGCGTCAGAGGGGGGTAGGGTTAAACTTACTCGGTTATGGTAATATCCTTACCGGCCCGGTTCTCTTACAAAGCGGAAATATTTGAAACGTGATTCATGCGTAACAGCTCAATCATATACTTACAACCCGTTTATCGTTACCTTTCTACTGGGATTTTGGGTGTGTCTAAGTTTTAAGGTCAAATAAGTTGTCAGACGAAGCAGGGAAGGCTTATAGAGTGAAGCGTGAAAATAACATCCTGAAGTAGACTTGGTTCATAAACAATGGCGAAAGAACTAAACTATGAAGGCTCTTAATAACCCCCTCCTCTTTTTAAAGGAGGGGGTTATTTTTTCTAACCTATCTTTTCGACTTTCACCGCAGCTACCTTCAGTTCAGGTATCTTGGCGATTGGGTCCAGTTCTGGATTAGTAAGTCGGTTTGCCGCTGCTTCGGCGAAGTGGAATGGGATAAAGATCGTTCCTTCAGGTACTCTGTCCGTGACCTTGGTCTTTATTTCTATCTCTCCCCTGCGAGAGCTTACCTTGATCTTCTCTCCTTCTTCCACTTCCAGAGAAGTTGCGTCAGCGGGGTTCATTTCCACGTAAGCTTCCGGTACCAGCTCGTCCAGTCCCTTGGACCTTCCCGTCATCGATCTCGTGTGGAAGTGATAGTACATCCGGCCCGTCGTCAGAGTCATCGGGTAGTCCTCGTCGGGCATCTCTGCGGGGTCGCGGTAACTGATTGAGTGGAACTTGCCCAGACCCCTGCTGAACTCGCCTTCGTGGAGGAATTTTGTTCCCGGATCGTCTTCGTCCCGGCAGGGCCACTGTAAGCCCTGTTTATCCTTTATTCGCTCCGCGGTTATTCCGCCGTAGATCGGCGTCACTTCGGTTATCTCGTTCGTCAACTCCATCGCCGAGTCGTAGTTCATGGGGTTTCCTAGTCTCCCGCTTAGCTCGGAGATGATCTCCCAGTCGGGCCTGGTATTACCCTTCGGTTCGAGTGCCTTGTTCAGCTTCTGGATTCTCCTCTCGGAATTGGTGAAAGACCCTTCCGTCTCGGCAAAGCTGGCTGCGGGCAAAACCACGTCGGCGTACTCGGCCGTTTCTGTCAGAAAGATATCCTGGACGGCCAGGAAGTCGAGGTTTTCCAGGCTCTTCTCAACGTGGCCGATATCGGGATCGCTGACCATCGGGTTTTCGCCCATAATATACATCCCTTTCACGTCTCCTTCTCCAGCAGCGTTCATCATTTCGACCACTGTAAGGCCCGGTTCCGGGGACAAATCTGCCTCCCAGGCCTCTTCGAATTTTTCCTGGTTTTCCTTCGCGTCTACGTTCTGGTATCCTGGATATACGTTGGGCAGGGCTCCCAGGTCACAGGCACCCTGGACATTATTTTGACCTCTCAACGGGTTAACTCCTGTGGATTCTTTTCCGACGTTCCCGGTAACCATTGCCAGGTTTGCGACGGATAGTACGTTGTCAGTACCATGGCTGTGCTGGGTAATTCCCATGGCAAACAGTATAGTACCCTTATCCGCT
Source organism: Candidatus Bipolaricaulota bacterium (assembly GCA_018334915.1). Lineage (GTDB taxonomy): Bacteria > Bipolaricaulota > Bipolaricaulia > M55B111 > M55B111 > JAGXLP01. The sequence goes on along the minus strand of JAGXLB010000009.1, from coordinate 25,782 downwards.
TCTCCGTACATAAGGGCTGCTTCTCTTAGCTTGTCTTCGGCTATTCCTGTGATTTCCTCGACCCTCTCCGGCGGGAACTCGGCAGCCGATTCCTTCAAGGATTCGAAGTTTTCCGTCCTATCTTTGACGAATTCCTCGTCGACGAGACCTTCTTCGATAATGATATTTATCATGCCCATGAGCCAGGCGACGTCCGTGCCGGAATTCTGTCTCATATGGATATCGGCGTCACCTTCCTGGACCAGTTCTATCTCCCTGGGGTCGGCGACGATCAGGTTTGATCCGTTTTCGACCGCTTTCTTCACTTCAAGGCCGATTACCGGATGAGATTCCGTCGTATTAGAACCGGTTACGAGAATAGTATCGGCATCTCTAATTTCACCTATGGAGTTCGTCATTGCACCGCTGCCAAAAGCCCTGACCAGGCCGGCAACAGTAGAGGAGTGGCAGAGTCGAGCGCAATGATCCACGCTGTTCGTGCCTATCGTCGCCCGCATAAACTTTTGGAATAGGTAATTTTCTTCGTTTGTGCAGGTCGCTGATGATAGGCCAGCGATCGCGTCGGGTCCGTATTGCTCTTTTATACCACCGAGTTTATCGCTTACCAGGTCGATAGCCTCCTCCCAGGAGGCCTCTCTGAATTCGCCGTCTTCTTTGATTAACGGCTGTGACAATCGATCCTCTCGGTTGACGAAGTCGAAACCGAACCTGCCTTTACTGCAGAGCCGGATATCGTTTGCTGGTGCTTCGGGGTCCGGAGATACGTCGACGACCTCACCGTCTCTCGTGTGGACGTTCATCCGGCAGCCGACGCCACAGTAGGTACAAATGGTCGAGGTTGTCTCTACTTCGTTCGGATTTCCCTTGTCTATTCTCATATTTGAAGTAAGGGCACCGGAAGGACACGCGTCGACACACTGGCCGCAGAACTGACATGTTCCTTCTGTCAGGGACCGGTCCAGAGGTGGTGCGATTTTCGTCTTGAAACCACGGTTTACGAAATCTATTGCTGAACGGCCCCGGATTTCGTCGCAGGCTCTTACGCAGCGACCACAAAGAATACACCTGTCGTGATCGAGTTCAAAGAACGGGTTATCCTCCATCTTCGGATGGGATCTTTTTTCACCAGAGAACCTCTCGGGGTCCAGGTCGTACTTTCCGACCAGTTCCGTCAGTTCGCACCGCGTCTCCTCACTCTTGCAATCAACGTTGACGTCGGTATTTGAAAGAAGCAATTCCAGGTTTAGCTTTCGTGACTGTTCCACGCGATCATTGTGTGTTTCCACCTCAAGGCCATCGCTTGCCGGTTGAGTACATGAAGTCACAACCTCTCCGGAGTCGACGAGTTCCACCAGACACATCCTGCAGGCTCCGGTAGGTTCCAGCTGATCCATATGACAGAGAGTGGGAATCTCTATACCGTTCTTTTCCGCTACTTCCAGTATGGTATCTCCCTGGTCACCTTCTACGACCTCTCCATTTATCTTCATCTCTATACTTTTTGTTTTTGTCGTATTTGCCATATTTCCTCCTCAGATTGAGTAGTTATTCGAAACAAACGCCCGCGGGGCAGTTACCTTCCAGGTGAGCCTCGTATTCGTTTCGGAAGTATCGTAGTGTCGAAAGTACCGGATTTGGAGCAGTTTGGCCCAACCCGCAGAGAGAGGATTCCTTGACGTAATGGGAGAGCTCCTCGAGTATTTTGATGTCCTCTTCAGTACTATTACCCGAAGTCAACCGCTCGAGGATTTCCAGCATTCTTTTCGTCCCGTCTCGGCAGGGAGTACACTTCCCGCAGGATTCGTCCTGAATGAAGTCGAGAAAGAACCGAGCTACTTCTACCAGGCAGGTTTCTTCGTCCATTACTATTAGCCCTCCCGAACCCATTATCGAACCAGCTTCCTGGAGTGATTCGTAGTCCACTGGAAGATCGAACTTCTCTTTTGGAATAACCCCACCGGAAGGGCCACCGGTCTGAATTGCTTTAATCGAGCCTCGTTCGGCACCACCTATTTTATAGACTATTTCCTCTATAGTCGTTCCCATTGGTACTTCGACTAAGCCCGTATTATCGATATCTCCCGTCAGAGAGAAGACCTTCGTACCTTTACTGTCTTCGGTGCCGATAGAGGAAAACCATTCAGCTCCCCGGATAAAGACGGTAGTAACGTTTGCCCACGTCTCGACGTTGTTGATATTCGTTGGCTGGCCCCGGAATCCTGATTGAGCAGGAAATGGCGGTCTGGGTGATGGCATACCCCGTTTTGATTGAATGGAAGCAATTAACGCGGTTTCCTCTCCACAGACGAAGGCTCCGGCTCCCTGTTTTATCTCGAGTTCGAAATCGAATCCAGTTCCCATTATATCTTCACCAAGGAAGCCGCGGTCCTCGGCCAGCTCAATTGCCTTTTTTAGCCGCTCTACTGCTACCGGATACTCCGCTCGAACGTAAATATAACCTTGATTTGCCCCAATAGCGTAAGCACCGATTGCCATTCCCTCAAGAACCGAGAATGGATCGCCTTCCAGAATACTTCTATCCATGTAAGCTCCTGGATCTCCCTCATCGGCATTGCAGATTACATACTTCGGATTGCCCTCGGCATTACGAGCGAATTCCCATTTTTTGCCTGTTGGGAAACCGGCTCCTCCTCTGCCCCGGAGACCTGAAGATTTTACTTCTTCGATAACTTCTCCCGGTGAGTATTTGTTCATTGCCTTCCAGAGCCCGAAGTAACCGTCCTTTGCCGCGTATTCCTCCAGGCTTTCTGGATCAATAATCCCGCTGTTTTTCAATACCAGTTTTTTCTGTGAGCGATAAAAATCCAACGAATTGAGGTCTTTCCTGTCGCCGTATTTTTTCTCGCCGTTTCCCTTTCTCCCAAGGACTTTAGCTTCGGGCGTTTTTCCCTCTTTTAACGAGTTCGCTATCCTGGCTGCGCTTTCTTCGTCTACTTCTTCAAAGACAAGGGAATCTCCCTCCGGGCCCTCGACTTCCACTAGTGGTTCCCGAGCACAGAAACCGAGACAGCCGGTTTTCTCGACCGCGATCCCCTCTTGTCCTTCCAGTGTTCCCTCGAGTTTGGCAAAAACTTTGTCCCCGCCAGCTGCTTTTCCGCAAGAGGCCAGGCCCACTTTAACCTTTGTTTTGTCGGATTGGAGGGAGGTCAGTCCCCGCTTCTTGATATCTTCCAGATCTTCTTTACTTGTGACTTTCATTCGTATTCCTCCAGAACTTCTATTGCCTTTTCCGTGGTAAGGTTTCCGTGAACGTCTTCGTCCACCATAATCACGGGAGCCAGGCTACAGGCGCCGAGACATCTGACATTTGTAAGAGTAAACTTACCGTCCGAAGTGACTTCTCCCGCCTTAACGTCTAATTCCCGCTTTAATTCATCCAGAATATCGTCCGCGCCTTTTATATGACAGGCTGTACCCTGGCAAACCTTGATTGTGTGATCACCCTGGGGTTCCAGATAAAACTGCGAGTAAAAAGTCGCAATTCCAGTAACGTTTGCCAGTGGTGTGTCCGTGTAGTCAGCTATTGTCTCCAGCGCGTCTTCAGGCAGGTAACCCTGACTTTTCTGTATCTTCTGGAGCGCAGGAATTACTGACTCTCGCTCCGGTGGCAATTCTTCGACCAACTCGAGAAAAGTTTTATCCTGTACTGAATTTTCGGGGCTAGATTTTTGGCTCATAAGTCCTCCTCGTTCTGATGAGTATATTGAAAATCGCGAACGATGTAATTACTTTAGAAAGCAGCAAAGTTTCAGTTCCTCATACTTTTTATTAGTTTAATTAACTTTTCCGTCGATTTATTGAACAGATTTTCTCCTTTTTCTCTGGAAGCTTCTGTTGGGTCTCCAACTACCCCGTTTTCCGTGAATTCTTTTGTATCGTAGGCCCACCTGGTTCCGTACAGGCTATGCCCCCAGGACTCCGAGCCTTTCTCTATAGGCTTTCCAACTAACTCTTCCCTGAGGTACATGATCAGAGATGTTTCAAGTTCCCCCCCGTGTCCCATCCCCGAAGCCGAGATTACATTAAACCAGGTCCATTCAATTGCTCTTACGTCGTGGTCGTGATACAGAGCTTTGCAAACTTCCTTAATCGATGATACGTTTCCCCCGTGACCGTTCACTACGATAAAATCATCGATCCCGCTGTTATGAGCGGACAATATTATTTCCCCTAGCTGATCCCGAAAGACTTCTGGGGAAAAGTATAGTGATCCAGGAAAGTTAGCGTGTTCCCGCGAAACACCAACGCCGATCGCTGGAAGCAAAAGTGTCTCCGTCTCTTCGGCGGCTCGTTCTGCGATTGATTCGGCGATTATAGTATCTGTGGCCATGGGACCGTGGGGCCCGTGCTGTTCTGTGCTACCCGTGGGGATTAAGGCTAAAGAAGGAGCTGCTTCCTGGAAGTCCGTCCAGCTAATTTCACCAATTTTCATAATCCCCCCACTGTCCCCCTTGAGGTTTTGTCCATATTACCGAACAAGTTAGTCGTGGTCAAATTAATTGTACCGGTCCCCCTGACACAGGTCCCCTCCTAACTTAGTTTAGTTGACAATAACTCAGTTCTTTCACCGCTATTCGGAAGTAAGGTGAAGGTCACAAGGAATCACCATATTTTTTAGTTCAAGCCTCCTGCCTCTTAGCTGACTGCCGGATTTCGTCTCTTGCTGGGTTTAAAGGTTAAATCAGTTGCCAGCTAAGGAGCAGGGAGCAGTTATTCAGGCAGATGGGTAAATTTACCGTTGGTGAAATAACTGAGTAAGAGTAGTTCTATTTATTTTTGGATGGGTCATTGACTTTGAGTTATGCCTCCGCGTGAATTAAATTTTTGAAAGTTGGGAACAATACGGCAAATAAGCGAAATTTCATCATTAGGTTGACACTGCTTTCTTATGAGGGGTTGCGGTCTGAGATTACTGCCTAACCCGAGGTTTCTCTATATAAACTGGAGGTAATAATGGATTACGCCGTAGGTGTCGACGCCGGGGATACCTTTACAGATGCCGTTCTATTCGACCAGGAAGAAGAGCGAGTTAAAGAGGTAACGAAGATCCGGACCACGCACGACGATCTTTCCCGGGGAATATTCGAAGCGATAGACGAAGTTATTGGAGAAATCGATCCCGAAGACGTAATTCAGGTTTCTCTATCCTCTACACTCGCCACCAATTCCATAGTCGAGGAAAGGGGAGGTCCGGTGGGCCTTTTAACTCTGGGCTGGAAACCGGGTGAGGACCGGGAGTTTCCCAGATCCAGGCGAGTTTACGTCCCTGGTAGGTTCAACCCCCGGGGTGAGGAACTCGAACCTTTGGATGAGGAAAGAGTCACTTCCGTTATTGAAGAGTGGAAGAATAAGGTGGTCGGGTTTGCCGTTTCGGGGTATTTTAGCGTGAGAAATCCTGCTCATGAAAATCGGGTCCGGGAGATAGTCGAGGAGATAACCGATAAACCCGTTATAACGGGTCACAATCTTTCTCCGCAACTCGGATTCTACGAGAGAGCAGTTACTGCAGTTTTGAACGTCAAGGTAGTACCTATAATTAATTCGTTCATCGATAGCGCGAAGTCGGCTCTGGGTGATAGGGGAATCCACGCCCCCCTGCTGGTCGTAAAAAGTGACGGAACGCTTGCTAAATCGAAGGAGGCCAAGGAAAAGCCGATAGAAACAATATTTTCCGGACCCGCGGCGAGCGCGATTGGTGCCCGATGGCTTTCGAACAAGGACGACGGAGTCGTGATAGATATTGGAGGTACCACGGTGGACGTTGCGGTGCTGAGGAACGGGTTACCCACTCTGGCTAAGTCGGGTGTTTCGGTCGGTAAATGGAGAACCAAAGTCCGGTCGATGAACCTCCGGAGCATAGGTCTTGGTGGTGATAGTCAGATTGAGCTGGACAAAGAGGGTAACCTGATATTTGGCCCAAGAACCGCAAGGCCGCTTGCTTTTGGAGATTTATCCAGCGAGACACTAGATAAGGTGGACGTATATGGAGATGCCTCTTTCGTAAAGAAGAGAGAAGAGATCGGTAAGGATCTAAGCAAGCTAACGGACTCCGAAGTTAAGTTTTATAAATTGATCGGCGGCGAAATGATGAATAGGAGCAGGCTTATGGATATTGCCCGGGAAGAAGGTCTAATTCGGAGCAATTACTACCTGCGAAAGCTGGAAAGGCTGGGCTTGGTTCGCAGAGTGGCTTTGACTCCAACGGATCTGCTACACGTAATTGGAGAATATACGGCCGGGAGCAGGGAAGCACCAAGGCTGGGTACTGACGTCCTGGCAGGGGAAAGGGGGCAGGAACCTGGATTGTTTGCCTTCGAAGTGAAGGAGTCGTTCGAGAAAGAAATATCCTTCGAAGTAATGAAGAAATTTATCCGGGACGAGAAGCCGGGCTGCGATTTCGGGAATAACTCACTGTGGGACTATTGTAAGGAGGAAGAAAAAAAAGATTTGTCCGTGGAGTTCGATTTGGATCTCCCCGTTATCGGTGTCGGGGCTCCTGCGGCCGTGTTTCTTCCCCGGGTGGCCGAGCGTCTGGGGGCGGACTTTTTGGAGGTAGAAAACTACAAGGTAGGAAATGCGGTGGGCGCGGTGACCGGCCGAGTATCTCGAAGAATTGAAGTTCTCGTGGTAGAAAAGACGGAGGCGGATCAATTTTTGGTATTTCTTCCGAACGGCAGGAAGACAATCGAGGAGGAAGACGAGGAAGTAGCTATGGATAAGGCCGTAAGTCTGGGTAAAAAAAGTGTCAGTGAACTTGTACGGAAGTCGGGAGGAGAGGATATCAACCTTCACATTCGAAAAGAACCGTTCAGTCACGGGCGAGGGAAGGTTCATGTAACCGCTATCGGGTCGCCCAGGCTCGATTGAAGTTGATTAGTTGACTAACTGGGGTTAGGCCATATAATATATTTCTAAATATTGTATATTGATAGTATTGTTCCAAAATATTGCTAATCAGGGTTGGGTTCAGAATGTTGGTAAGCTGCTTTTGAGGTTGAATTCCTGTTATTTCCGGCGCTAAATTATTTGTTGTTTTAATTTAAAAATAAAAATAGAGGTTGAGTTTAAATAATGGAAAGAGATAAGGTACTTGACATAATAAAAGAGAGAATAGTGTACCTGGATTATGAACCGGGAAAACAACTACGAGAAAAGGAACTTCGGGAGGAGTTTGACATAGGAAGGACCCCCCTGAGAGAGATCTTTATAAAACTGGAAGGCGAGGGTTTAATTACTACTGTTCCTCACAGTGGAACATACGTTTCTACAGTAAGTTTTCACGAACTCCGTGATCTGTTCGAGGTTCGGAGCTATCTCATCAGTCTGGCGGGTAAGCTTGCTGCAAGGAGAATCAATGAAGGTGAACTGGAGGAGTTGAGTGGACTGGTAGATGAGATGAGAGCGGAGAAGGATCCAAAAGAGCTAATGAAACTTGACTGTCGGGCTCACGAACTGGTAAACGAATCTACAGGAAACACTGTCCTGGTCGAAAATCTGCGCAAACTCAGACAGCAATCGGTGAGGATATGGGTTTTTCCCAGAACGAAAAAGTTTATGGGTACGTTTGCAGAGGAATTTTCAGAACTAAACGAGGCTCTTTCCGATGGTGATGAGAAGAAAAGCGGGCGAATACTGGCATCCCACATGGAAGATTTCATAGATGAGATAAAAAATCAATTTATCAGTGCCGGACAAAGAGAAGAGACCATTGAATAAGTTGGGGGTGGTATGCGAAACCGATTTTATCATTTACCTATGAACCTTAAACAAACCAATCAGGGGGAATTTGAAAATAATAGAAGAGTTTGCGAATTTTTTTGCCTCCTGTTAGTATATTGAATGTATATCGGTTTAATAAAATTAAGTCCTGGAGGTTTATATGTTACAGTCAAATAAATTTGTAAACAGAACTCCTCGGTTCAATATACTCTCCGAGGACGATAAGGAGCAAATTTACGACGCCTCTCTGGAGATTCTCCAGAATACTGGAGTGAAGGTAGATCACGAAGAGGCAAGATCAATATTTGCCGGCGCGGGAGCCAGGGTAGAGGATGAAATGGTTCATCTCCCACCCCATTTGGTTAACGACGCTGTAGAAAAGGCTCCGAAGAAAGTTTTGATTTACGATAGGAACGGCGAACTGGCCATGAGGCTGGGAGGAACAAATTCTTATTTTGGTTCGGGAACTGATGTCCCCAGAACCCTGGATGAAGACGGAGAAATTAGGCAGACCGTAGCGGAAGATATTGAAAAGTGGGCAAGGGTCTGTGACGCTCTCGAACATATTGATTTCTCTTCTCCTATAGGTTTGTTAAGGAAGGAGGAGGAAAACGTCCAGGACATACTGGAAGCAAGACAGGTGATGGCAAATACCTCCAAACCCGTCATGTTCTGTTCCTGGGACGAAAGAGGTACGGAAGACGTATTTAACATGGCGTCAGTCGCCGTAGGGGGGGAGGAAAAGCTTAAGGCGAAGCCCTATATAATGCATTACATCGAGCCGGTTACCCCACTGAGCCACAGCAAGGAAGTTATGGCTCAGACTATTTTCGGGGCAAAACACAATTTGCCCACGATTTACACGCCGATGCCCTCTGCGGGTGCGGTCGGCCCGATGACTTTTGCTGGCTCTATAGCACTGGGTATTGCCGAATCGCTTACCGGGATAACCCTGGCTCAGCTGGTGAACGAGGGTGCACCGATGGTAACAGGTGGTATCTATTCCATCCTTGACATGAAGACGTCCGGGTTCGTATACGGTGGTCCGGAGTTTGCCCTTATGAATGGTGCCGTGGCTGAAATGAGCAACTTTCTGAATCTTCCGATGTTTGGAACAGCGGGGGTAACCGATTCCAAATTGGTGGATACACAGGCGGCGATTGAAGCTACGTTTAATATAGCTACTCAGTCTCTCGTGGGTGCCAACCTGATTCACGACATTGGTTATCTGGCTTCCGGTCTTCTCTATTCCTACGACCAGCTGGTAATGAGCAATGAAATAATAGGTATGGTAAAGAGAATTATGGAAGGTATCGACACTTCCGGCGACAACATCCCTCTCGACCTGATAAACGAAGTCGGTCCGAAAGGCAACTTCCTGAACACTTCTCACACAATGGACAACTTCAAGGAGGAGCACTGGCAACCCTCTCTCATGGACCGGACTAACTACGACAACTGGAAAAAGAACGGGGAGAAGTCAATGGGAGATAGAATTAGCGAGAAAAGTGAAGAAATTCTGGAGAGTTACGAGGCCGACGTTCTCACAGAGGACAAACAGGAAAAACTCGATGAGATAATTGAAGAAGAAAGAGAAAATCGAGATGTAAAGTATTAAGGAGGAAAAATGTTAGAAAATCAACTTTTCGCTAACAAGTCTGCTCAAGACAAAGTCGGGTTTAACGTGCTCAGCGAATCCCAGGTTAAGGATATTCACCAAGCTTCCCTGGAGATTCTTCAGAGTACGGGAGTCAATATCCATCTAAAAGAAACGAGGGATATGCTGGAGGAAGCGGGCTGTAAAGTTGAAGGGGACCGGGTCTTCTTCCCTCCCAGCTTGGTGGAATGGGCTATTGACTCCGCTCCTTCCCGGACGTACTTATTCGACAGAAACGGCGAAAACCCGTTGACCCTGGGGGGACATAACGTAACTTTTGGCCTGGGTCCGACGTTACTCAACATGAGAGATACGGAGACGGGAGAAAGGAGACCATTTCGCAAACAGGATACTGTGGATGCAGCCCGGCTTGTAGACGCTCTGGACAATATTGACTGGGTTTCCGGATTAGGTACTATCGATGATGTACCCCACGAGTACTCCGATCGCCATGAGTTCGAGGCTATGGTAAAGAATACGACTAAACCTATAGTGGCCTGGAGCTATACGAACGAGGGACTGGAGGACATCGTCGAGATGGCCTCGGCGGTAGCGGGTAGCAAAGAAGAGTTCCTCAGGAAACCATTCGTTATCTCGTATTCCGAACCTATCTCTCCCTTGACTCACGACAAAGACGCTTCCAAGAAGCTGTTGCTCACTGCTGATTACGGCATACCGACGGTTCATACACCAATTCCCCAGGCCGGGGCGAGTGCTCCTGTCACTCTGGCGGGCCAGCTTGCTCAGGGTAACGCGGAAAACCTTTCCGGTCTGGTTATATCCCAGGTAAGAAGAGAAGGTCTACCGTTCTTCATCGGTGGAGTGATCTCGATTATGGATATGAAGACGGCAATCCTGGCCTACGGAGCTCCGGAAAAGGAACTGGCCACGGCGGCCTATATGGATATGGCTCACCATTACGAGCTACCCACCTTTGGCACGGCCGGTTGTACTGATTCAAAGCTCGTCGATCAGCAATCAGGGATTGAATCCACTATGTCCGTGCTTTTCTCGGCGTTGAGTGGGGCCAATCTTGTCCACGATGTGGGATACATGGAGTCAGCATCCACGGGTTCTCTGGAACAAATTGCCATGGTGGACGAGATAGTAGGAATGATTAAAAAGTTCACCAATGGGATTGAGGTTAACGATTACACGTTAGCTCTGGACGTCATAGACGAAGTTGGTCCCGAAGGAGACCACCTTACGCACGAGCATACAATGGATAACTTCAAAAAGGTTGCCTGGCATCCTACGTTGATGGACAGGGACGTTCCCGATACCTGGATGGATAAGGGGTCGAAATCCATGGAAGAGAGGTTACGGGAAAAGGTCCAGGAAATACTGGAAGACCACGAGCCTGAGCCGCTTCCTGAAGAGACGAAGGAAAAAATCGAAACCGTAATTGAGAGATTGTAGAACTAAAACGGCGAGGGGGTCAACTGATCTCCTCGCTTTTTTCTGTAGCTGAAAGTCATATTTGCATTAACCTGGTCAGGTATATACTATCCAAACAAGCACAGTATAGCATACTGATCGGAAAATAAATTTACTATATAAATTGATTGTCGGTAAGAGAGTGAATGATTAGTTTAAATATTTTAAATCTTTCTTAGAAAGTGTTTCCTGAGGAGTCCTGGCAGGTTCCGGATTGTATTAAAGAAGACCGACCGGAGTGGTTCACGGATTACCCATCATAAGTTAAGGAGAATAATTTTACAGGTTATATCCGTTGTTGGTTTGCAATCTTTATGGTTAGAACGTTATTTGTGGCGAAATTTGGTTTTTTTCCGGTACTATTTATAATTAAGTAAATAGACGTAAAATAAACTCGTCCGGGAGGAAAAAATGCCTTCAATTGAGCTAGAGGGTGTATACAAGATTTTCGGTGACGAGCCGGAAAAGGCGCTTAAGTTGATTGATGAAGGTGCTAGTAAAACCGAAGTCCGTGAAGAAACCGGCCAGGTGATCGGGGTCCAGGACATAACATTCAAAATAAAGAACAACGAGTTATTTGTCATAATGGGGCTTTCCGGTTCGGGCAAGTCCACCCTACTAAGGTGTGTCAATAGGCTGGTAGAGCCAACGAAAGGCCGTATAATGTTACATTCCGATGGGAAAGATTACGATATTACCTCCGCTGAGAAAGAGGAACTGCGAGAAGTCAGGGAGACTCAAGTCAGTATGGTCTTTCAGAATTTTGCGCTATTTCCTCACAGAACGGTTCTTGACAACATAGCATTTGGGCTTGAAATTCAGGGCATAAGTCAGGAGGAAAGAGAAAGGAAATCACAGGAACTCATCGAGGTCGTTGGACTCGAAGGGTTCGGAGATTCCTACCCCTCTCAACTCTCAGGCGGTATGCAGCAGAGAGTTGGTCTTGCTCGGGGATTAGCTACTGGGGCTGAGGCTCTATTGATGGACGAGCCTTTTTCGGCACTTGACCCGTTGATAAAGGTGGAGATGCAGGACGAATTGCTCGATTTAATGGAGAACATGCAGCGGACCATCCTCTTTGTAACCCATGACCTTGACGAGGCACTTAAAGTAGGAGATAGGATCACGATAATGGACGGAGGGAAAATGGTCCAGAAGGGTGTGCCGGAGGAGATCATCGTTAATCCAAAGACCGAATACGTAGCTGATTTCGTGGAGAACGCTGACCCTTCGGACGTCCTTCGAGCCGAAACCGTTGCGGACAAGGATTTCCGACTCGATGAAAACGACAAGGTTAGACTGGACGAGTTGACTGAAGTGGAGTTAGGCGACGAAGGGGAGGTCTTAAAGGGATACCTATCCGGTACACCGGTCCCAATTAGGCCTCTGGACGAATACGAACGAATAGAAGAAGAGGCACTTCTGTTCTCTTCACCTGATACGCCAATAAGCGAAATAATGAGGGCAAGGCTGGACTATACCTCACATCCGGTCCTAGTTCTGAAAAACCAAGAGTTTATTGGGTCTGTTGGGGAAAAGAACATCCTTCGGGGCCTTCTGGAAAAAGGTAGGGGTGAGTAGGCCGTGAAAACCTTATGGTTTGAAAATCTTGGCCGGAGGTTAAACAAGACGACTTATAAGTGGAGTAATATTTTCTTTGAATTCCCTGAGGGGGGATCGAAAAACCATGAATAAGATCGACTCTTTCCCAGAGAAATACTTCGCTGCCGTTCCGGGAATTATTGGTTGGGTGGTTTTATCAGCTCGGACCGCCTTTGCTCGGGTAGGTGCCTCCTTGTTGGAATTACCCGCTATGCCCGCGTCGATTCCCCTGGATGATTGGACGGTTGCTGTCGTGGACTGGTTAGCGTTGAACCTCGGCCCGTTTTTCGACTTCATACAACTGATGTTAAATACCATAAATGATGCTCTGCTGGCAGCAATCCAGTGGATACCGATATTTGTCGTGGAAATTGGTGGGTTAGATATTCGATTCCCTGTTTGGTCCCTGCTCTTGTTCTTTTTACTCTGGTATCTTGCGGGTCAGATATCGACTGGTTTACTTGGACTCGTTACTCTATGGCTTGCTGCCAACTTCGGATTATACGTTGAGACGACGGAGACTTTTGCACTAACTTTGACTTCTGCTTTAATTGCTATTAGTCTTGGAATTCCTTCTGGAATCCTGGCCGGGATTTCTGATACGGTGCATAATGTTATTCGCCCGGTTCTCGATTTAATGCAGACCATGCCTGTATTCGTTTACTTGATTCCGGCAGTTATATTTTTTGGCATGGGGGCGGCTCCCGGGGCGGTGGCCACAGTAATTTTTGCCTATCCGCCTTCCGTCAGGCTGACCAACCTGGGGATCCGTGAAGTCCCTCAAGAGCTAGTGGAAGCCGGCGAGGCATTTGGCTGTAATTACTGGCAGCTACTGATGAAAGTGCAGATTCCAGTAGCCAGGCCATCAATCATGCAGGGAGTCAATCAGAGCATCATGCTTGCCCTTTCCATGGCCGTAGTTGCAGCTTTGATTGGAGCTGGGGGCCTCGGTGGAGAGGTCGTACGTGGTATTCAGAGAATGCGTGTTGGGCAGGGCTTCGTGGCTGGATTGGCTGTCGTATTTACCGCCATGATATTAGACAGGGCTACGGCTAATATCGGTGCAAGAGAATAGGTAGCTATACAAATTTTATAGTCTAATATTGTCTGGAGGTGATATTTAAAGTCTATGATAAAGCTCCTATATGGAGTTTGGCCGAGAAAAGTCCAAAAATAAGTGCTTATTTTACCTGACTTCCACCAGGAGGTGGACGTTTTGAAAACAAAGAGTGTAGCATTGGTATTGACACTGGCGCTGGCACTCACATTTGGTTTTGTCGCCACACCTGTACGCGCCCAGGATGAGACTCTTGAAATCGGGGCGATTGCGTGGGAGGAATCCCTGGCAATAGCGGATCTGATTCAACATGTTGTGAGGACCGAGCTGGATTATAACGTGGAAGTAACTAACCCCAATGCCGGAGTTGCCTATGAGGCAGTATCCAACGGTGACCTGGACTTGTTCCTCGAGTCCTGGCAGCCGATGACTCAGGCCAATTACCTGGAAAAATACAACGTCGTCGAGTTCACCAACTTCGGGCCTATGTACGAGGAAGCCAAGCTCACCTGGGCCGTACCGGCATACGTTCCTGAGGACAAGTTAAGTTCCGTTGAAGACCTGGCTAAAGAAGAAGTAAAGGAAAAACTGGACGGGGAAATTACCGGAATAGACCCTGGTGCGGGAATCATGAATATATCTGATGAGATGATGGACGAATACGAAGCCCTCTCGGATTACGAGCTGCTGGAAGGTAGTGGAGCCGCTATGCAGGCCTCCCTCAAGGACGCTGTCATGAACGACGAGTGGATCGTAGTGACAGGCTGGCAGCCACATTCGATGTACGGCCGGTTTGACCTGAGAAACTTGGAGGAACCCAAGAATATGCTGGGAGCAGAGGAAAGAATCCACATGCTGGGTCGGACAAACTTCGTGGCCGATTTCCCCAGCAAGGTCAGTCAATTTCTCAGCAGGTTATACTTGCCGATAAGCATGGTAAACAATCTTACTAGTATGTATGGCGATATGGGTGAAGGCACCGGGGCCGCGTGGGCCGAGGAACATCCAGAAATAGTTGATTACTGGGTCAACGGAGTAGACGCTTTGGAGTAGATCTTAAGATTATTTTACCGTTCTTTGCCAGTTTGGGTGGGAGGTGAAAATCTCCCACCCTTTCTTTATTAAGGGGTTAAAAATCTCTCTGGTGGGATATTCGCTCGTCTTTTTGGGAGGGCAATATGAATAAAGGTCATAATTATTACCAAAGTGCTATCGTTTTCGCTCTGGTTTTGACCACGATATTATTGGGTATGACTACTCCGGGCTCAGCGAAGGCGAATGGTAAAATCGCTTTTTACGTTGCCCCGGAGACGGAATATGTCCCGGTTGGTGAACTGATCTCGTATTTACTGAGATCGAAAATGGGGCTCGAGGTAAATAAAATTGTACAGTACCCGGAGGTCGGTTTGAGGAAGGTAGCAACCGGGAAAGGTGACCTCTTTCTTGGGCTGAAGTTGCCCCCTGCTAACGAGACGTCCGGGTCATACAGGATCTACCAGTTGTGCAATCTGGGGCCTATTTACGAGGATGTCGCTGCCGGCTGGGGGGTACCAGCATATATATCAAAAAAGTGGCTCGGTTCGTCGGAGGACCTGAGGAATGAAAAGACAAAAAACCGTCTGCATCGAGAGATAATTGTTTATGAGTCCGATGAAAAGCTACTAGAGGCTTCGAGGGAGATCGTTATGGGAGTAAAAGGTCTTCAGGAATACGAGTTAGTGGAACTGAGCGAAAGCGTAGCGAACTCAGAGCTGGAACGTGCAACTCGGAATGAAGAATGGATTGTGACGACCATAAGACGACCGAGCTTACCCTTTAGCCTCCATGATTTCAGGATCATCGAAAGGCTAACGGAAGAGCAGAGCGTTCACCTTTTCGGAAGAAACGACCTGATGGCGGAGTTCTCAGGGGAAGTAACTCAGTTTTTGAGTCGTTTTTACTTACCAATAGAGCTGGTTAACGAACTCATACGGACCTGGGATCAGGACCAGGAAGTTTCAGTTCGCGATTTCGTGAATCGACACCCGAAGTTGGTGGCTTACTGGGTTAATGGAGTAAAAGCACTTTAGTTTTTCCATCCAGGAGATTTTTATCAGACAACCGTTTACCCAGCAATTAACCCAGTAAGCTGTGATCTTCTGCTAAATGTATTAGTTACTTTGGCTTCCTTTTAAGTGACGCGTTAAACGATGCGATAAGTTTATATAATTTAATAATAAATCAAGCTCTTCCTCAAGAATCGCCAGGTATCACTCGTTCTCTGCGGGATGATTTATCCCACCTTTTTGGTTGTAACTGCATATTCAAGGGATATAATGATCTCACAAAAGGTATAAACAATACATGAGACAATACTTGAGGAGGTATTTGTTAGAATGAGCGACTTACTGGAAGAATTAGGTCAAGCTGTATTTGATATGGACGAAGATAAGACGGTGGAGTTGACTGAAAAGGCAATAGACGAAGACCTGGAGCCGGAAAAGATTCTGAACGAAGGCCTGGTTCCCGCGATGGACGAGGTCGGAGAGGAATACGAAAATGGCGATAGGTATGTTCCGGAAATGTTGCTTTCCGCCGAGGCGATGAAAGGCGCCATGGAACTGTTGCGGCCCCTCCTTGCTGAGTCAGGAGTCGAACCTGCTGGCATAGTAGTGATGGGCACCGTAGAGGGAGACCTGCACGACATCGGCCAGAATCTGGTTAGCATGATGCTTGAAGGTGCTGGTTTTGAGGTAATCAACCTTGGCCCAGAAACGCCTGCAGAAGAGTTTGTCGAGGCAATCAAGGAAAATAACGCCAATGTACTTGGAATGTCTGCCCTGCTGACGACCACCATGACTCATATGCCCGAAGTAATTGAAACGCTCGAAGAAGAAGGTATAAGGGATCAGGTAAAGGTAGCTATTGGTGGGGCGCCCGTTTCTCAGGACTTTGCGGATGAAATTGGCGCGGACGGTTACGCGGCAGATGCGGCAGCAGCTTCCAGACTGGTTAAGAAATTAACTAGTTAACGTCAGGATCCCTCATGGATTTTATCCCAAATACGGATAGTGGCAGGAGGGAGATGCTTGAGGATATCGGTGTCAATTCTCTGGAGGAATTGTTTTCCGATATTCCGGATAACCTGAAGGTAGAGCGCGGCTTAGTAGGCGAGGAAGCAGAGACAGAACTCGAATTAAAGGAATCCGTCAAAGAGATAGCTGATCGTAATGAAAAGCCTGGCGACCGAGTAAACCTAATTGGCGCCGGGCTTTACGATCATTTCATTCCTTCTGTAGTATCCCACGTTACCGGGAGATCCGAATTCTATTCCGCCTATACTCCCTACCAGGCTGAAATTAGCCAGGGAACTCTCACCTGGATGTTCGAGTTTCAGACAGAAATTGCAGAATTGACTGGTATGGATATTGCAAATTCCTCTATTTACGACGGGGGATCAGCAGCAGCTGAGGCTGTATTGATGGCTCAGGAATATCTTGGTAAGGACAAAGTTATAGTAAGCGAGACCTTGAATCCGCGCTACAAAGAAGTAATCAAAACTTACCTGCCACTGGAAGAAAAGCAGGTAATCGAGCTCGGTACCAGGGATGGGCGAGTCGACAGAATCCAATTAGATAATATTTTATCCAGCGAAGATTCTATTGCTGGATTGGTCCTTCAGTCCCCCAATTATCTGGGAATTGTCGAAGATCTTGAGGGGCTGAAGGAAGTGCTGGATGATTCCTTCCTCATCGTTAGCTCCAACCCCATATCTCTCGGGCTACTGGAGCCCCCGGGGAGTTTTGGAGCCGACATAGTAGTAGGAGAAGGTCAGCCGCTGGGTAATCCAATTAACTTCGGTGGTCCTTTATTGGGTCTTTTTGCTACCAGGAAGGATTACTTACGCTACCTGCCAGGGAGGGTTTCCGGTAAGACGGTTGATCGAGATGGTAACGAGGGTTACGTAATGGCCCTACAGACGCGGGAACAGCACATAAAGAGAGAAAGAGCTACGTCCAATATCTGTACGAACCAGGCCCTAAATGCCCTGGCAGCCACCGTATATCTCGCTACTCTCGGTCCATCTGGGCTAAAATCCCTTGCTAAGATAAACTGGGACAAGTCTCACTATCTTGCCGACAAACTCACAGATTTAGAGGGTATTGAGCTTTCCTGGAATCAACCGTTCTTCAACGAGTTTGCAATCGAGGTACCAGGTGACCCATGTGAGATCTGGGAGAAGATGAAGGAGAATGGAATAGATCTTCTGCACCCCGATAAATTGGAAGAATCGGGGTGGGAAGACCGCCTGCTGGTTGCGGTTACGGAAAAAATAAAGAAGGATGAAATGGACCATTTCGTCAGGTTGATGAGGAACGAGGTGGAATAGACATGACTACTATCTTTGATAAAAGTGAGGAAGGAAAGAAGGGTACTACCTTTAAGGAGGAGTCTTTATCGGAACTGACTCCGGAGGAGGGCCTCGACGACGGGTTATTGAGGTCGGACGAGCTGGAGCTTCCCGAGGTCAGTAAGCCCGAACTCATTCGCCACTATACCGAGCTCTCGAAGAAGAACTACGGAGTGGATGACGGATTGTACCCGCTTGGCTCTTGCACCATGAAGCACAACCCGAAGTCAATGGAGGATATGGCAAAAGATTCCCGGTTTCAAAACCACCACCCACTGGCATCGGAGGACCTGGTTCAGGGTAACCTGGAGTTGATGTACGAACTTGGAGAAATGCTGAAGAGTATATCCGGAATGGCAGGCATTACACTTCAACCGGCAGCTGGCGCTCATGGAGAACTGACGGGTATGCTCATGATTCGGAAGTATCACGACGATAACGGAGAACTGGACCGGCGAAGGGAAATATTGCTTCCCGACTCTTCCCATGGTACAAATCCCGCCTCGGCGGCAGTAGCAGGTTTCAACGCGGTGGAAGTAAAATCGAACGAAGAAGGAACCGTAGATCTGGAACAGCTCAAAAGTGCAGTTGGCGAAAGTACGGCTGGAATTATGCTCACCGTACCCAATACGCTGGGCATTTTTGAAACGGATATTGTTGAAATAGCGAAGATCGTTCACGACGCTGGGGGCTTGTGTTACTTCGACGGGGCTAACCTCAACGCTTTCCTGGGTAGAGTCCGGCCCGGAGATATTGGTATGGATATTACGCACTTCAATTTACACAAGACGTTTAGTACGCCGCACGGAGGCGGGGGTCCGGGAGCGGGTCCGGTCGCGGTTAAGCAGAAACTGGTTTCTTATCTGCCAGTTCCGACTGTTGAGAAGAGCGAAGATGGGTATGAGTTTGATTACGACAAATCGCGGTCTATAGGTAAAGTCAACAGTTTTTCCGGTCCTTATGGAGTTATGGTTAAAGCTTACAGTTATATTAAAGCCTTAGGGGATGAAGGTTTGAGAGAGGTTAGCGGGAATGCCGTGCTTAACGCTAACTACCTCAAGGAGAAGCTGAAGGACACGTATGAGGTTGCTTACCAAGGTCTCTGCAAACACGAATTCGTGCTCAGTGGGAGCGGAGTCGGAGAAGGTGTTAAAACTGTGGATATAGCCAAGAGACTCCTGGACTACGGTTACCACCCTCCAACAGTTTACTTTCCTTTGATTGTTAAAGAGGCGTTAATGGTTGAGCCGACTGAAACGGAAACCAGAGAAGCACTGGATGAATTTGCGGAAGCAATGAATAGCATAGCGGAGGAGGCTTCGGAGAACCCAGATTTGCTGCACGAGTCTCCGAAGACCACCCCGGTGGGCAGGTTGGATGAAACCAAAGCTGCCCGCGAGCCCGTATTGAGGTGGAGAAAGGAAGGCAAGAAGTAAGCGAACATTCCTTACTTCCTGGAATAGCAATTCTGTGGTTCACTGTTTACGAGGTCCGAAGGTAGATAAAGAGAAACTGGAAATTTCTGAAAAGAAAAACCTGAATTATGGAGGTACAGATCTATGTTTTTGACAATTGGTGAATTAATTAACTCCACCAGGGACGAAGTTAAACAAGCTTTGAAAGAAAAGGACGAAGATTTAATTCGAAAGCTGGCTCGAGATCAATCGGAGGCCGGGGCAGACGTAATTGACCTTAATGCCGGGGAATCAATGGAAGACGAAAAAAAAGACATGGATTGGCTTATCGATTTAGTCGAGGACGAAATCGATGACGTCAGAATATGTATCGATACACCGGACCCTGAAGTGCTTGAGTTTGCTCTGAATAAGGTAGAAAACAAACCGGTAATAAATTCGATAAGTAACGAAGAGGACAAGGCAAAGGCTCGAGAAGTAGCGGCCGATTCCGACGCCGAGATAATCGGTTTAGCGATGGGAGAGGGTGGAATGCCAGAGACGGTAGAGGATAGGTTAACTGAAACTGAAACTTTACTTGAAAAATGCGAAAAACTCGGGATAGACGAAGACCGACTTTACATAGACGTTATCGCCATGACGATAGGAAGCAACCAGGAGCAGGGACAGTACGTAATTGACTCGGTTAGGGGAATCAAGGAGAAGTTCGGTGTCAAGACTAATATAGGCCTTAGCAATATGTCCTTTGGTCTTCCTGACCGGGCACTGATCAACAGAACTGCTTTTGCAATGTTGCTGGAAGCGGGACTCGACGCGGCGCTTATTGATCCGACTGACAGGTCCATGATGAATACTTTGAAAGCTGCAGAGGCCCTTCTGGGTGTAGACAAGAATTGCCTGAACTACCTTCAATACAAAAGAAGCAATTAGTTAAATTTCAGGTCGGTAACTCGTGGTGGTAATCTTAGAAAGGTTGAGTAAAAGTTTAGGCACTCGATCGACTTTTAATACAAACAGGAGGTACATTATTTTATGAAAAGCGATATTGAAATTGCTCAAGCGGCTGACCTAAAGCCAATAAAAGAAATTGCGGAAAAAGTCGGGTTAAGTAGAGACGAACTTGAACTATATGGCGATTACAAGGCAAAAGTAAAACTGGATGCTTACGAGGATAGGAAAAATGAACCGGACGGCAAGTATATCGACGTGACGGCGATCCAGCCAACGCCGCTTGGTGAAGGTAAGACAACGACAAACATCGGCTTAACCCAGGCCTTAGGAAAGATAGGAAAGAATGTAATGACTGCCATTCGCCAGCCCTCTCAGGGACCGACTTTTGGAATCAAGGGTGGAGCTGCCGGAGGAGGTTACTCCCAAGTAATTCCTATGGAGGACTTTAATCTTCACCTCACCGGAGATATTCACGCCATAGGGGCGGCTCACAATCTTATAGCGGCGGCACTCGATGCCAGGATAATGCACGAAAGAAATTACTCGGATGAAGCATGGAAGGAAAAGGGCAAAGAGAAGTTAAATATCAACCCATACTCCATAACGTGGAACAGAGTTGTTGATATCAACGACCGGGCACTGCGAAATATAAACGTCGGCCTTGGCGGGAAGTGGGACGGTTATCCAAGAGAAAGTGCTTTTGATATAACTGTAGCTTCTGAGCTGATGGCAATCCTCGGCCTGACGGACGGTTTGCAGGACCTCAGGGAAAGAATCGGGAAAATCGTTCTCGGGTATTCCTGGGATGGAGAACCGGTTACGGCAGAGGATCTGGGAGCAGCCGGTGCGGCAACCGTGCTTATGAAAGACACCATAAAACCCAACCTGCTTCAGACCCTCGAAGGTCAACCCGCTTTCGTCCATGCCGGTCCGTTTGCAAATATAGCCCACGGAAATAGCTCAAACCTGGCTGACATGGTTGGCCTGAAGCTTGCCGATTACGTAGTCACGGAATCCGGCTTTGGCGCTGATATCGGCATGGAAAAATTCTTTAATATCAAATGTCGATACAGCGGTAACGTACCCGATGCAGTCGTACTTGTGGCAACTGTAAGAGCACTTAAGACTCACGGTGGAGGTCCGGAAGTCGTGGCAGGAAAGGAACTTGACCCGGTATACAAGGAAGAAAACCTGGAACTGCTCGAGAAGGGCACGGAAAACCTCGCTAAAAATATAGAGATCGCCCAGAAGTTCGGCGTGCCGGTAGTAGTTGCCGTAAACAGGTTTCAAAACGACACGGACAAGGAAGTAAAACTGGTCAAGGAAAAAGCTCTGAAGGCAGGTGCATTTGACGCTGTCGAATCCAACCACTTTACCGATGGGGGAGCGGGAGCGATCAATCTTGCAGAAGCTACCGTTGAGGCAACTGAAGAAGAGTCTGACTTTGAGTTCCTCTACGACCTGGATAAATCAATTAAAGAGAAAATAGAAACCATCGCGACGGAGATTTACGGGGCAGACGGAGTTGAATATACGAACAAAGCAGAAAAGCAGATAAAGGATTACGAGGAATCAGGCTTTGGCAATCTCCCAATCTGCATGGCAAAGACTCACCTATCCCTCTCTCACGACCCGAAAAAGAAGGGTGTACCGACTGGCTTCACTCTGCCGGTCCGGGAAGTAAGGGCGAGCGTAGGTGCCGGTTTCGTCTATCCGCTTTGTGGTGAAATGAGTACTATGCCAGGCCTGCCGTCCGAACCTGCATACGAAGACGTGGATATTGATGAAGACGGAAACATAGAAGGCTTGTTTTAAACTCAAAGTAACAATTCTGGAGAATAAATGGACGAAGAAAAAATATCAGAGGGCACAAGACTAATACTGGAAGGTATAGGAGAAGATCTCCATAGGCCCGGGTTAAAGGAGACTCCAGAGAGAGTAGCCCGGATGATGAAGGAGATCTGTTCCGGTATAGATACCGACCCCGGTAAAGAAGTTTCGACGTTTTTTCAGGAAGATTATAATGAGATGGTGGTCCTTGACGACATACCGTTCCAGTCCCTGTGCGAGCACCATCTCCTTCCGATTATGGGTGAAGCAAGTATCGTTTACATGCCCAAGGACGGTAGAATAGTTGGGGCGAGCAAGCTGGCCCGGGCACTTGAGGTTGCGTCAAGCAGACCGCAGATTCAGGAGAGATTGACGTCTCAGGTGGCCGACGTCTTGATGGAAAAAATTGAACCCTATGGAGTCCTGGTTAAGATCCGAGCGGAGCACCTATGTATGACAATTAGGGGAATCAAAAAACCGGGCTCAAAAATGGTTACCTCTGCAATAAGGGGCAAATTCAAAACGGATAAGGCGGCCAGGGACGAAGCTCTGACGCTAATCAGTGAGAAAAACAGTGTCTAATGCCAGGAGGAATAATGTCAAAGATAGATGGTAATCAGATAGCGGAAACTTATAGAGAAGATTTGAAAGGTGAAGTAGAAGAACTGAAAAAAGAGGGTGTGAAGCCTGCTATAGCCCCGGTACTCGTAGGTGACGACCCAGGGGCCAAAGTCTACTACAGAACGAAAAAGAAACTAGCTGAGAAGCTGGGCATCGAGTACAAGGGTGTCAAGCTGGACGAAAGCATTTCGAAAAAAGAACTAATAGCCAAGATTGGCGACCTAAACCGCGACCCATCCGTCCACGGACTATTCGTTGAGTTGCCTCTTCCTGGGGATTTGGACATCGGGGAATTGAGGGACGAGATAAACCCGAAGAAAGACGTGGACTGTATTAACCCGGTAAATAGCGGAAAGTTGCTTTCCGGAGGAGCTGTCAGGGCGAGTTACGAGGACCTGAAAAACGATCCGGAAGTCCTGCTACCGGCGACTCCTTACGCGGTTATGGAAATCCTGGATTATTCGAATATCGATCTTGCCGGTAAGGAATTTTTAGTGGTTGGCGGGGGAGCTGTTGGTCTGCCCCTTTCTCTGCTCGCTCTCCGTGAGGGCTACGCGACAGTTTCGGTCTGTGAATATCAGGCGAGCGACCTGACGGAGAAGACCCGACGGGCGGATATAGTTTGCTCTTCGGTAGGTAAAAAGAACTTCATTACTGCGGATATGGTTTCTGAAGGGTCAGTTGTGGTAGATGTGGGTATAAATGAAACGGAAAGCGGCATTACCGGTGATGTGGATTACGAAAACGTAAAAAAGAAAGCGTCTCGGATAACTCCTGTTCCGGGTGGAGTGGGACCGATGACCACTACCCTGATAATGTCAAATACTGTTAAAGCAGCGAGGTTACTCCACGGTTAATTCTGATAAGCTCATTCTTTTCGTTAATCAGCACTCAGTTCTTTCACCGACGCGGATTTAGGTGTCCGGTTTGAATAACTGCTCTCCGCCCCTAACCTAAATGCCGGGTTACCTCTACTGCTAATTTTTAAAGGTTAAATTAGTTGCCATACATGAGCAAAGCGCTCCCTGTAAAGAAAAATGAAGTCAACCTTCATAAATTAAGTTTTGCTTTAATACTATTGCTTCACCCAGTTGGTGACCCCTAAAAGGTTCAGGCCAACTTGCTCTCTCGAAACTTTTAACCAGCTACTTCTTGTAAAGTAGGAATGATAAGCAATATTAAACTTTCAGCTAACCTGTCAAAATCGCTTAAATCAGGTAGTATTAAGCTGAACTTAAATTGAGCTGTTGTGTCGTGTTGGCTGAAAAGAATAAGGTACTGTGTAGAGTGTGTTTTAAAACCGAAAATAGGTCCAGCACTCAGATTAGAAAAGTTGCCTGGAGTTCAAAAGTGTTAATTGAAAGAGGATGGGATATAATTCTGCAATGACATTGGAAGATCTTGTCCCAGGGTGGATAACTCATCTGAGAGCTGGGTTAAAGTTAGGGGAGAGTAATTTAGATTAACTTTTTTACCATATCACCCAACAGGTGAGATAATTAAATCTATCCAACGGAAGTAACTTTATTTTGTATTCTGGTTTAGAAGATGATCTTAAACTAGAGAATCGCTTAACTTATGTTAAAATAAATTTCTGAAAGGTGAAACTTTTATGGTAAGGCTTGACGAGGAACTTGACGTTTGTGTTCTCATGGGAGGTATTTCCTCCGAACGAGAGGTTTCCTTAAAGAGCGGGAACAACGTTTACGAAGCCCTTCTAGAGAGGAGGAAAGAGTTTAACCCTATCAAGGGAGAATTCAGTCACGAGGACGAAATTCTGGACCTGGTCGTGGATAACGACATAGTTTTTAACTCACTTCACGGCGGGATTGGTGAGGACGGTACTATTCAGGCTTTACTCGATATTCTGGATATTCCCTACACGGGGACGGGGCCTCTGGGGAGTTCGATCGCCATAAATAAATTATATTCAAAGGAAGCTTTTAACCGGGCTTCGATCAATACCCCTGACTACGTGGAAGGAGCGGACCGCTCCGCCTCGGTGCTGGTTGATATGGTCTCAGACGGACTAACGTACCCGGTAATTGTAAAACCTGTAGGAGAAGGATCCAGTCGAGGAGTGGAGATAGCGGACGGCGAAGAGAACCTGAGTGAGAAAATAGACCAGATCAGATCCGAATTCGGCCGTCTATTTATAGAGGAATATATAGACGGAAGAGAGGTAACGGTCGGAGTCCTGGAAGAAAATGGGGATCTCACCCCTCTGCCACTGGTTGAAATGAAAGTTAAAAGCGAGCGTTTTTTTAACTACAGGGCAAAGTATACACCCGGCGAAACGGAATTCATTTGTCCTGCCCGGGTATCAGAAAACTTGACTAGCTTAGTGCAAAAACAGGCTCTCAGGGCTCATTCGGAATTCAACTGCGAAGGGTATTGCCGGGTCGATTTCATGATTGGAAAGGAAAATCAAATCTTCGGTCTGGAGGTAAACACTTTACCCGGAATGACCCGAACCAGCGACCTCCCTCAGGCGGCAAAAGAAGCAGGAATAAGTTTCACAGAGCTTGTAGAAAGGATGGCGGTATCTGCCCTTGATTGATTGGGGTTTCAGGAGGTAGTTTAAATATGGAAGATAAGTGGCGAGATCTAGAAACTGGACCTGATTCTCCACGGATCGTAAATGCTATAATTGAGAACCCTCGGAGAACGGAGAACAAGTACGAATACGACGTTGAAAAAGGGGAAATAGTTCTGGATAGGGTGCTCCACACAGCTGTGCACTATCCCGGTGATTACGGATTCTTACCACAGACTTACGATGCAGATGGCGATCCAACGGATATCCTTGTTCTTGTTACAAACCCGACCTTTCCAGGTTGCATAATGGAAGCTAGGCCAATCGGGATTTTAGAGATGGTGGACGCCGGCAAAAGAGACGATAAGATACTGGCGGTACCTTTAAAGGATCCGAGGTATCAGGGTTACAAGGATATTGACGATGTACCGGATCACATACTGGACGAGATTTCTCACATGTTCGAAGTATACAAGGAACTCGAGAAGGGAGAAAAAGCAGTAGAAACCCTGGGATGGTACGGTAAAGAGGAAGCGAAGAGGTCTA
>JAGXLB010000294.1 GCA_018334915.1 Candidatus Bipolaricaulota bacterium | reverse complement strand
GGGCTCGTTTTCCGCCAGGGCGCTTTCTATTTCATTACGAACGAATGGCCTGTCCGCAGGATGAATCAACTTAACGTAGGAAATTTCCTCGTTATCGATGAGATCTTCGGGGGGATAGCCGGTAATGAGTAAAGAACCTTCGTTGACAAACGTCATTGTCCACAGGGAATCCGCGCGACAGCGAAAGGTCATACAGGGGAGGTCCTCCACCAGATCAGCAAGTATCCTCCCACTTTTGCTTGTCTCTCGTGCGGTACCTCGGGAGCCTTCTTTTCGATTCTCGCCCTCTTTAAGCATTTATTCTCCTCTTTTAAAGCCGAATTACCCTGGCTTTAGCGTATAAAACTTACAATATCTTCTTTTCTGAGAAAAGGTTAGTATTTAACTTAGCTTCCTGTGTTTTCGTTAAGCTCCATTGTGGGAGGTTATTGATTTGATACTACTGTCGGCATTTTTCTTTGCCGCTCCACCGGAATCCGGCCTCAGTTCGTAACGCTCGACCCGAAGAGATCGTACTACCTGGGCCTGTCTTGCCTGCCTATCTCCAGCATGCCCCGAAACCTTCGGTCATTATTAGAGAAGGTTCCGCAGCTTCTTCCTTCAGCAACTCGTTGGTTCTTACCACAGTTCCAGGGTAGAAATTGCGTAGTAGATTGATATTGAAAGTTTTCGCCGTAAGAATTTGCAATCCGTGACCGACTCCTATCGCGGATTGTCAAGAGTAGATGAAATATAGGCAGAGTCCAGAATTCTGTCCAATATGTGGGAGTTGAAACAAAGCAGACGATTCATATTCAGAATAGTTTTGTATGAAAGTGACACTCTGTTATCAAATAGTGTAAGAATCTACGATCAAAGTCTCTTTTCCGGTAGAATTACTTCACGGTGAGTACACATGAGTAGAATGAGCTGGCTGATTGTTGCAGGAATTTTATTGGCCTTGTTGATCAGCAACTCACTCCTCATCGGAGCAGACACTACTCGAAATGTCACGAGGTTTGTTGAAGGGCTGGAAGTATTGTTACCGAAAGATGCCTTCCTTAGAGACTACACTCAAACAACCGGAACGAATAAGGTATTGGTCTTATACATTCTTGATTATAAAATTGCCCAAGAATATCGACCCGATGCGTATATTACATGCCCCGGCCGAGTAAATGGACAACCCATTGAAGGTGAATATCATCTAGCGTTAGTTGAAAACGATAGAATGGTTAACAATGTGCCATTACCAACCGAAGGATAGCTCGGGAATATCCGTAGTAGGTTAAGAATCGTCTATAGACAGTTAAATAAGTTTATCCATAGCAGGTTTGACGGCCCAGAACCAGAAACTGAAGAGGAAGCGCTGGAGATGTCCGAAGTCCACCTTCTGGACTTAGAAGACCTCACCGGGGACGGCAAGCCGTACGAGTTTCAAATTGAAGTTTATGTTGCCGGGTGTGGTCCCGTGGAGGTACTAACTGCCGGCTACAGTCCATATACAAACAAGGCGATTGTGTTCCCAATAATTGGTAAAGACCCGACCGATCCATATTACTGGCATGACAACTTCTTTCCCGACGAAACTGGAACAGTCAACTGGGAGTACAGGTGTGGCGATCACGCAAACACAATATACTCCAGAAAGAAATTCGAGTTTAACCAGACGATAGAAGCATACGTAATGACCGAATACGAGCGAATAAGTTGCAAAGAAAAGTACCAAAGCCAGGATGAGTGATGATCAGTGAATTAAAAATTTATTCTAACCCTAGTTGAAAAAGAATTACGTAAGATTTATTCTAAGTTAAAGTTGTGCATATTATCTAACCTTTTGGGATTTGTTCACTAAATTGCCTTTAGAGGGGGTTCAACTATGTCCACGTTCAAAAAGTCCGCACTGATCGCGGGGAGCTTATTGCTGGTTTTTTCTCTTATTTTCTTAGCAGGGGGCCCTTTAGCCCTTGCGAAAGAAAACGATTTCGACGAGTTAGACACTTTGAGTTTAAAAATCGAGGGAACTATGTATGATGAACCTGCCAAATTCCATTACAGAATAAAGGACATTGGGACCGAAGATGAAGCCTTCCGACTGGACGCAACCAGCTTCGAATCGGAAAAGTCAATGGGGTTCATAATAAATCATGCTGATGACAGCAGTTTCTATAAAGAGTGGGGCACCGGAAGCTGGATGGCAGCTCCGTTCCTGATGGTAAGACCATATTGGGAAAAGTATAGCAAAAGACATATTGCAATCGCTGGAGCAAAAGAATGGCGCAGTTGGGCAGAAGCCGAGCAGGAGGAATTCATAATTGAAGGTGAAGAGTATTCGACACGGGTTTGGGATATAGAAGTGGACGAGCCGATTGAGGATTCTGTTTTTAGCCCCAACAGTTAACTTCTGCTTCGTCAAGCATCGGGACTATAGGAAATCCGGCAAGCAACCAGATTGACCCTCTTCTAAGTTCAGGTCGGAGGAGCGACATTAAACGGGCTTGAAGAGGTATATGGCCAAACTCTGCACTTATTAGATGTTATTTGGTCGTACCTCCACTCGTATTTTGGCCTTTCTTGAGGTGGGGGTTTTCGAGAAATCGGGCTCTTATAACCTCCGCCCCAGATAATTTTCCATTATCTTGAAGACCCGTATTTTTTGCCGGATGTCGGTGCTGCCGTGACCTTCTTCTCCGAGCTCCTCGTACTCGAAGTCCTCACCCTCTTTCCAGCCCCTATCTTCCAGTTTTTCCTTGAATATCCTTGCCTGTTCGATAGGGCATCGGGGATCATTTACCCCGTGGACTATTAACAGGGGTCTTTTCATTCTCTCGACATGCTCTATGGCGCTCCTATCTCTCCA